>NZ_LRRB01000110.1 GCF_001646865.1 Aldersonia kunmingensis
GGTGCGCGGTGCGGAAAATGTGCCGGCCAAGGGTGGCGCGGTGATCGCAATCAACCACACCGGCTACATGGACTTCACCTACGCCGGGCTGCCGGCGCGGACGCCGAAGCGCTACGTGCGGTTCATGGCGAAGCAAGAGGTCTTCGACAACAAGATCTCGGGTCCCATCATGCGAGCTCTCAAGCACATCCCGGTGGACCGTTCGGCGGGTGCCGATTCCTACCGTTCCGCGGTGGGTGACCTGCGCAAGGGCGAACTCGTCGGGGTGTATCCGGAGGCGACGATCAGCCGCAGCTTCGAGATCAAGGAATTCAAGTCAGGCGCCGCGCGAATGGCGATCGAGGCGAACGTGCCGATCGTGCCGATCGTGATCTGGGGCGCGCAGCGCGTCTGGACCAAGGGTCAGCCGAAGCGCATGGGGCGCACGAACACACCCATCTCCATCGCGGTCGGGGAGCCGATCCAGCCGTTCGAACCGGCATCCGAGCTGACCGAGAAGCTGCACAGCGTCATGAAGGACCTGCTCGAGGGCCTGCAGCGCGATTACGAGCATCCTGCCGGTGAGTACTGGGTACCGGCACGGCTCGGTGGCGGTGCCCCGACCCTCGAAGAAGCGGACAAGATGGACGCCGACGAGGCGGCCGAGAAGGCACGCAAGCGCGCCGAGAAGGCTTCGGACGCGGAGTAGCCGACGATGCGCCGCGAACCGGTCTTCGACGTTCTGTCCGGATTGGTACAGACGGTGATCGCGGTGCAGGGCCTGCGGGTCGAGATGACCGGTCTGCACAACATCCCGGCGACCGGCGGCGCGGTGCTCGCGGTGAATCACACGTCCTATGTCGACTTCTTCGAGGTCGGGCTCGCGGGGCGCAAGGCCAAGCGCAATGTGCGCTACATGATGAAGGCCGAACTGGAGAACAACCGGCTGATCGGTTTCCTGATGCGGCACTGCAAGGCGATCGGCGTGGATCGCGACCACGGCGGGGAGTCCTTGGAGAAGGCAGTGACGGCGCTGCGCGATGGCGAGATCGTGGTGGTTTATCCGGAGGCAACGATCAGCCGCAGTTTCGAGCTCAAGGATTTCAAGCACGGCGCGGCGCGGATGGCACTCGATGCAGACGTACCGATCATCCCGATGGCGATCTGGGGCGCGCACCGGGTGTGGACCAAGGGTTTTCCCCGGCAGCTCGGCCGGCACAAGTTTCCGGTGAATATTGCAGTGGGCGAACCGATTTCGCCGGAGGGCGCGGTCGACGAGCTGACCGACGTGATGCGCACGGCCATGAGCGCGGCGCTCGACAAGGCGCAGGCCGGCTATCCGATGCCAGCCGGTGAGCTGTGGGTACCGGCCCGATTCGGCGGCGGTGCGCCCGACCTCGCGGCGGCCAAGCAATTGGAGATCGACGAGTTCGCCGCCCGCCGAGCGGCCAAGGAAGCCAAACAGGCCAAGGAGAAGCGAACCGGTTAGACGCGCGCGAGCGAGAGTTCGGACAGCGCCCCGGCCGCCTCACGCAGCGCGTCGATGTACGCGGCCCGTTGTGCACCATCGACCGCGGCCCGCAGCGGTGCCAGCTGCACCTCGAATCCCGGTAGCGCATCGTCGAATACGGGCGCGGTCAGATAGCTGACCGGCAGCGCGACATCCGAGCGCAGCTCAGCGGCGGTGTACGGGCGCGAGGTGAGGCTGGCGAGCTGGCGCAGCACTCGATCGCGCAGCTGCGGCTGCAGAACATCGGTGCCCACCACATCGAGAAGGTCCGCGAGCACGTCGACGAGGCCGGCATCGTCCGCGGTCGGCCGGAACACCGCACAACCGAAATCCCGCACGGTGCGCAGCAAGCCGGCGCCGGTACGGCGAGGGTCGGGTGCGGTCGCGAGCCAGGTGTCCCGGTCCGCGCGATCGCGCCACGGCATCACCGCGGCGCCGGCCGGATACGCCAGCGGAATACGTTGTCCGACTGCCAGTCCCGGCACAATCCGGGTGCCGGCGTGATGCTTGGCGACGACGGTGAGCCGCCGTGGTTCGATGCGGCTCAGTGTCACGCCGCAGTCGGTCCGCTCGGCCAGGGCGGCGAGTGCGTCTCCGACGCCCACGGGCGGCGCTACGGCTTCGCTGCGCAGGCCGGACAGTGCTGGACCGAGTTGGTAGCGCAGGTCGCCGTCGCGCGTCGCCCATTCGGCGTCGGTCAGTTCGGCCAGCACTGCGCTGACAGTGGCGCGCGCCAGTTGTGTGCCCTTCGCGACCTCGGCGACGGTGTAACCCCGATCCGAACCTGCGAGCAAACCGATCACGTCCACGACTCGCCGCGTGGGTGGGGAGTAACTGCGCGGTGCCATTTCCATCCTTGTCGGTGGGTTCTGCGACGCCTACACTGCATCGACTATTCGTCGATTGCAAGTCGAATATTCGACGCTTGCAGTAGGACACTGGCTAAGGAGCGAGTGCATGATTCTGGACAACTTCCGGCTCGACGGGCAGGTCGCCGTCGTGACCGGTGCGGGCCGCGGGCTCGGCGCGGCGATCGCCGTCGCTTTCGCCGAGGCCGGCGCAGACGTCGTGATAGCGGCGCGGACGCGCGAGGACCTCGACAAGGTCGCCGGCCAGGTCGCCGCTGCCGGGCAGCGGGCGCACGTTGTCGCCGCTGACCTGGCCGACCATGAAGCAGTGTCCGCGCTCGCGCAGACCGCCGTCGACGAGTTCGGCCGGCTCGACATCGTCGTGAACAACGTCGGTGGCGCCATGCCGAAGCCCCTGCTCGACACCACGAACAAGGACCTCGCGGCAGCGTTCTCCTTCAACGTCATCAACTCGCACGCGCTGCTCACCGCGGCCGTGCCGAAGATGCTCGAGACCGCGGGCGGCGGATCGATCATCAACATCACCTCGGCGGTGGGCCGCATGCCGGGCCGTGGCTTCGGCGCCTACGGCACCGCGAAGGCCGCGCTGGCGCACTACACACGCCTCGCCGCTGTCGACCTCTCGCCGCGGATTCGCGTCAACGGAATCGCGCCGGGCGCGATCCTCACCTCGGCGCTCGACATCGTCGCCGGCATGGATGAGTTGCGGAAGCCGATGGAGGCAGCGACGCCGCTGCGTTACCTCGGCGATCCGTCCGACATCGCTGCCGCTGCGCTCTACCTCGCTTCACCCGCCGGTCGCTACCTGACCGGCAAGGTGCTCGAGGTCGATGGCGGTTTGAACACCCCAAATATGGAAATGCCCCTTCCGGATCTGTAGGAGAAACTCATGAGCTTTCGTGTTGTGGCCTGGGGAACGGGCAATGTCGGCAAGCACGCGCTGACCGGAATCATCAAGGACCCGCGGTTCGATCTCGTCGACGTGGTTGTCTCGTCCCCGGCGAAGGACGGTGTCGACGCCGGCAAGCTCGCCGGACTCGACATCGAGACGGGCGTTCTCGCGACGACCGACAAGGCCCGTGTGCTCGCGGACAAGCCCGATGTCGTCGTGTACACCGCGATGACCGACAACCGCCTGATGGAGGCGCTCGAGGATCTGCGCGAGATCCTCGCCGCCGGCGTCAACGTGGTGGCCAGTGCGCCGGTGTTCCTGCAGTACCCGTGGAACGTCCTGCCGGCCAACATGCTCGAGCCAATCGAAAAGGCTGCCGAGGAGGGCAATTCGTCGATCTTCGTCAACGGCATCGATCCCGGCTTCGCGAACGACCTGCTTCCGCTCGCCCTGACGGGCACCTGTCAGAGCGTCGATCAGGTGCGCTGCATGGAGATCGTCGACTATGCCACGTACGACAACCCGGCGGTCATGTTCGACATCATGGGCTTCGGCAAGCCCATGGATGAGACGCCGATGTTGTTGCAGCCGGGCGTGCTCTCACTCGCCTGGGGCAGCGTGGTCCGCCAGATCGCGGCCGGTCTCGGCATCGAGCTCGACGCGGTCACCGAGGTCCACGAGCGGCTGGCTGCGCCGGAGACGTTCAATATCTCTTCTGGCGAGATCGCTGAAGGCACCACCGCCGCAATGCGTTTCGAGGTGCGCGGCATGGTGGGCGACGAGATTCCGGTTGTGCTCGAGCACATCACCCGTACCCGCGAGGACCTCGCACCGGACTGGCCGCAGCCGGCCCAGGAGGGTGGCTCGTACCGCATCGAGATCACCGGCGAGCCGAATTACGCGCTCGACCTGTGCCTGTCCAGTGCGCTCGGCGACCACAACCACGCCGGCCTGGTCGCGACCGCGATGCGCGTCGTGAACACGATCCCGGCGATCGTCGACGCGAAGGCGGGTATCCGCACCACGCTCGATCTGCCACTGGTCACCGGCCCGGGGCGCTGATCCCGGACTGAGTTAGCGAAGCGCCCGTCCCGCCGAAGCCAGGCGGGGCGGGCGCTTTCGTGGTTCTTGCTAGTGGTGGGTCGAAGTGCCGCTGTCGAGTGCAATCGCGGCCCAGATCGCGACGCCGTAAAGGGCGAAGATCCCGATGAGGAGGATGCCTCGCCGATCAATCACCACCCATGGCGGCAGGCGCTGTGCGAGCCTTGAGTCAACCGGATTCGAGGTGTCACCATGCCGAAGCTCCTACGTACCCTGGCGACGGCCTGCTGCGCCGTCGCGTTGTCCGCGCCTGTGCTCGCGGGTTGCTCCGCAGAAGTCAGCATCGGGAACGACTCCGTCGACAAGGACAAGGTCGCCGAGCAGATCAGTACCCAACTCACCGAGCAGGTCGGCACCAAACCGGATTCGGTCGAGTGCCCCGAGAACCTCGACGCGAAGGTCGGTGCCACGCTGACCTGCACGCTCACCCACGAGGGCGTGAGCTATGACGTCGACGTCACGGTCACGTCGGTGGACGACGACAAGAACGTGAAATTCGACATCGAGGTCGCCGACCAGCCCAAGTGAATTCGAAATCTCCTCCGACGCGCTCGCCGAAGGCACCACCGCTACAATGCGTTTCGAGGTGCTTGGGGTGGTGGGCGACGAGATCTCGGTTGTGCTCGAGCATGTCACCCTGACGCGCGAAGCGCCCGTCCTGCCGAGAGTTCGGTGGGGCGGGCGTCGCCCGCTGGTTCATCGGGTTGTTAGGCGACGACTACCATCCTGACGAGCGTTGTGCGAACCTGAGCGGCCACGGATTCGAGGAGTAACCATGCCGAAGTTCCTGCGTATCCTGGCCACGGCCGGCTGCGTCGTCGCGTTGTCCGCGCCGGTGCTCGCGGGCTGCTCCGCAGAAGTCAGCATTGGGGACAAGACTGTCGACAAGGACAAAGTCGCCGAGCAGGTCAGCACGCAACTCGCCGAGCAGGTCGGCACCACACCGGAATCGGTCGACTGTCCCGAGGATCTCGATGCGAAGGTCGGCGCGACGTTGACCTGCACGCTCACCCACGAGGGTGAGAGCTACAACGTCGACGTCACGGTCACGTCGGTGGACGAGGACGGACAACGTTAAATTCGATATCGAGTCGTACCAGACTGTCGGCAAGGACGTTGTTGCCGAGCAGGTCAGCACCCAGCTCACCGAGCAGATCGGCACCACACCCGATTCGGTCGACTGTCCCGAGGATCTCGATGCGAAGGTCGGCGCGACGCTGACCTGCACGCTCACCCACGAGGGCGTGAGCTACGACGTCGACGTCACGGTCACGTCGGTGGATGGGGGCGACGTGAAATTCGACATCCAGGTCGCCGACCAGCCCAAGTGACGCGTTACCCCAGCGGCACGTTCACGAAGCTCGGCGCACCCGGATCCAGCAACAGATGCTGTTGCATGAGCCCGCTCTCGTTGAGCAGCGGCCGCAGCGGTGTGCCCTTGGGGAAGTTGCTCGCGTAGACGTCCACACGCAGCCGGTGCCCGGCCTGCAGCACTGCGTCGGTCGGAGTGAGGCCGACGTCGAGCTGGGTCGCCTGTCCCGGCATCACCGGCTGGCGGGAGATCAGTGTGAGTGTGGGGAAGGGGTCGGTGAGATCCCCGTTCGCCGAGTAGCGGCTGCGTGCCGGGTCGATGGCCCGCAATGACGACGTGAGCTGTCCGGAGGTGAGCACCACCGAGGTGCCATCGGGCGCAACATCATTGAGGGTGGCGGTCCAGAACCCGTCCGTCCCGTTGTGCACGGTATTGAGGTGCACGTTGATCGGCCCGGAGAGCAACGTCGGCCGGTTTACCGGCGCAGCCGTGAAGGTCAGCCCATCGAGTTCCTGCGGGCGAGCGTCGCGCGTACAGCCGACGAGGACCGCGGATGCGCCTGCGGTGATGTACGCGGTGTCGCGGGAGCACACGCTCGAGACGCCGGGACCGATCGACAGTTGATTGACGCCGGTCGGCGGCGCGGGGAGCAGGCTGCCGTCGAACTGGCTGTGCGCAGCGGTCCCACTAGACGCGGCCGAGAGGTACATGCGCTGGTAGTTCACGCCGGGCTGCGGGAACGAGGTGGTGCTGACCCACCCGCCGCCCTGCTGGAACAGGGTGACTGGGCCGTATTTGTCGATACCGTTGTCGATTCCTTTGAGCCACTTGTCGAACCATGCGCGCTGCAGCACGTCGGTGCGCGGCGGATTGCCCGGATTGCCGAACCCGCGGGTCGCGTTGATGTGGTAGACCTCGCCCATCACGAGTTGCTTCTGGCCGGGCGGCAACGGGATTTCGTTGTAGATGCGCGGCTCGCCGTTGGCGAACAGGTCGTGCCAGCCGCCGACGACGAAGGTCGGAATTCGGATCTGGCTGGGTTGCCCCAGCCAGGCCTGGCGCATCGGGCCGTCGTTGAGCATTGCGGCGAGATTGGGTGGTATGGCGTCGACGGTCGGTGTCGCGAGCGCCGCGAACACCAGATCCATGAAGGTGAACGGATTTTCCATCCGATCGGAAAGCCAACGCCAGTCGAATCTGCCGGAGGCGAGCGCACTGATGTCGGGAATCATCTTGGTGAGATTGACCGCCATCAGCCACGGGACGAGGAAGCTGACGCCGACCAGAGCACCCGGCGCCGTGACGTCCCGCATCAGGTCGTTGCCCGGCACCACCGGGAAGATCGCTTTCAGATGCGGGGGCTGCTTCGCGGCGGCTTGCACTTGGTTGATCCCGGAGTACGACGCGCCGGTCATGCCGACTCGTCCGTTGGACCACGGCTGGGTACCGGCCCACTCGATCGTCTCGACAGTGTCCGCCTGCTCCCGTGTCTGGAAGACATCCCAGATGCCTTGTGAGAAGCCGGTTCCGCGCACGTCCGCGACGACCTGGACATAGCCGCTGCGGATCAGTTGGCGATCAACGGCAAAGTTGCGCGCGAAGCCGCCGCTGAGGGCCTGGGTGAGTTCGGTGATCCCGGAGAAGGGCGTGCCGGACAGATCGAAATCGCGCGCGTACTTCATCAGCGAGTCGGAGATACCCGGGATCGACAACGACGCATCCGCAACGGCCGAAATGAGTTTCGTGTACGCCGTCATATTGAGGATGGTTGGCATAGGAATATCAATCGGCAGGCCTGCCGCGTCGGCGGGACGGTAGATATTCGCCTTGAGTACGACCCCGTCGCTCATTCTGATCGGAACGTCCCATTGGATGTGAACGTTTGGATACTGCTGGAGTCCATCCTCGGTAGCGGTCCACGAGGCGCCGAGGGCGCCCGCATCCGGCGTCATCGCAGACGCGGGTGATGCTGTCGCGCAGGCGAAGACGAGTGCGGCCAATGCTGGAGCACCGATGCGAACTGCCCAGCGAGTGAATTTTCCACGACGACGTACTGCTGCCACGGTCCTGCGTCCCCTCCGCGACGGGCGACGCAGGTGCGCCGCGTCTCGGTTACCAGCCACACGGGTGTCGTTGCTCGGTTAACGGCAAGTAGCGCACCGCAATGGTAGCGACACTAACGATGCGGAATTGTCATTCCGCTGAAATCCGTGCGTGTGGAGGGAACGCGAAATATGTTTCCGGACAGAATATTTCGCGTCCGGAAACGAAATTCGCCCGCACAGATTGTGCGGGCGAATTCCGAGGGGGAAATTTGTGGCTAGACGACCCCGTTGAGCGCGTACAGGTTTCGCGCGGTCTTCGAGGTCCGAGTCTCTTGGGGATCGGGATAGGTATTCAGCACGCGGTCGGCCGTGCCCGAGCTGGTGACCGTGAACCAGTAGTGCTCGTTCTTGAAGTGGTGGTGGCGGTGGTTCTTCCACACCGCGCGGTACGGCGCGTACTTCGGCTTGTGGTCGGTGTGGATGAGGTAATGAATCCACTCGTAAACCATGAGGAAGCTCAGCGCGGTGACCGAGAAGGTCAGCCCGAACGCGAGCCCAACGGCCTGGAACGCGAAGACACCGATCAGGACGAGCGCCGGAAGCAGCCAGGCCAGGACCTGCCACGGAACGAAGATCAGCGAGATGATGCGCGGATCCACATGGTGCTCACGGTGTTTGCGGGACACCAGCGGATCGATCTTCATTCCGACAATGCGGCGCGGCTTCCAGTGCAGCAGCGCCACATGGATCCCCCATTCGATGAATGGAAAGGCCACGAACAGGATCACGGGAATGAGCAGGTCGCGGAGCTGCCAGTCGCCCACTGCGACACGAGCCACGACGGCGCCGGTCAGCGTG
The DNA here is from genome assembly GCF_001646865.1 of Aldersonia kunmingensis. Classification (GTDB taxonomy): domain Bacteria; phylum Actinomycetota; class Actinomycetes; order Mycobacteriales; family Mycobacteriaceae; genus Aldersonia; species Aldersonia kunmingensis. The sequence continues at coordinate 8,567 of NZ_LRRB01000110.1, forward strand.
GTGATGATCAGCCACGGCGACGGATGGCGCAGGAACTCCGCGAACGCGGCCGGGAGTGTCTCGCCGATTCGGGCGCGCGAACGTTCTGCGGGGCGCGTGGTCATGACAATTTCTCCAGTGCGTCGAGAGCGGTAAGCATTTTGTAGGTGGCTGGTTCGAGCAGATCGCGGGCGGCGGCGGTCGCCGCGGCGGGCTCGCCTGCGCCGATCGCATTGGCGAGTGCGCGGTAGGCCTCGGGCCGGCCGACCTCGGCGTCCATCACGGCGGCCATCGCCGGCAGCACCGGCTCGTAGGCCGAGCGCAGCGTGTTGAACATCAGCCGGAAGGCGATTGAGTCGGCGGCATCGACGACGCGATCCCAGTAGGTCATTGCAATGAACTGGCGTTGCACCGGATCGGTTTCCGATTCGAGTTCATCGGCGACGCGGAGCAGTGCGGTGGTCGCGTCGGTGTCGGCGCGCAGGGCGGCCAGTTCCGCGATCTTCGGGCCGTTGTGCATCCGAGCCTCGAGCATGCTGCGGGCGACGGAGACGTCGAGCCCGCCGCTGCGGATCAGCAGCTGAGGAAGCAATTCCATCCCGGCGTGGCGGCGGAAATCGCGAACGGTCGTGGCATCGCCCTGGCGGACCTCGACGAGGCCGGCGGCCGAGAGCCGCTTGATCGCCTCTCGTACGGTGGGTCGCGAAACGCCCAGAACCTCGGCGAGCCGGCGCTCACTCGGCAGTGCTTCCCCCGGCTGAAAAGCACCGTCGAGGACCTTCGCGGCGATCTGCTCGAACACCTCCTCGGGCACCGAGCGCCGACTGACCGGCTCCAACGTCATGCGACGAGTGTGGCCCCGCAGTGGCTATAGGTCAAGTGGTCAGACCAATTAGCTCGGATCGGATCCGCCGATCGCCGACCACCAAATGGCTGCCGCCGCGCCGACCGCGGTCGCCCCGGCGAAGGCTCCGATCCCGCCACCTGCGACGAACACCCACATGAAGCCGACCAAAGGCGCGCCGACCGCGGACTGCGCATCGAGCAGCAACCGCCGTCCGACGCGGTTGGCGGCCACGCCGCGGACCACCGCGTCGGGAGCGATGCGCGAGGGGTTGTCGATCAGACGGCCGACAGGTTCGGTGCTCCTCGACCGACCGGCGGCAAAGAACCGGTGCCCGTTCCAGTCCACCGACCGCGATGTCCCACTCGCCGGTGTCGCGGTCAGCGCGACGAGTGCCGGATCGAAGTACACCGGCAACCAGTAGGCCCGTCCGCCGTCGCGCACCTCGAGCCACGAGCGGCTGACCAGCCGATGCTGCTGCCGGATTCGACGCACCTGAATCGCCCGCGGGGTCTCGCCCCCGGACCGCGCACCGACCAGTCGCACCGTGGTCCAGACGGCGACGATCAGAACCACCACCGCGAGTACGGCGATCTCATCGGCATTGCCGAAGAACGCCAACGCCAGGCAGATCGCGACGGCGCCGATCGCCGTCCCGGCCGGGTAACGCAGCGCGGGCGGCAGCACCTACTTCAGGAAGCCGATGATCGTGTAGTCGTAGGACGCCAGGCCGGGCGCGCCGAAGTTCGCGAGATTGCTTCGCACGCCGACATTTCCGGGCGCCTGCATAAGCGTCGCCGAGAAGCCCTCGTCCCAGACCTCCTGGTCGACCTCGTTGGCCATGACGATCGCCTTCTGCGGATCGAGTTCGGACACCGTGCGCTCGATCAGGTCGTTGAGCTCGGGCGAACCGATCCGGCCGTAGTTGCCCTGCAGATCGTTCGGGTTGTAGGCGTAGATCTGCGGCAGGCCGCTGAGCGGGAAAGCGTCACCGAGCCAACTGAATTGCGCGACATCGAAGTCGCCGGGCTGGATGACGTCGGTGAAGAAGCCCTGGCCGCTGCGGGTGTCGATGTTCAGCTTCACGCCGACCTGCGCCAGGTTCTGCTGGATGATCTGGGCGATCTGCACCCAGGTGGTGGACTGGTACATGACGTCGCGGATCTCGAGCCGCCGGCCGTCCTTCTCGCGCACGTCGCCGTTCAGCTTCCAGCCCAGGGCGTCGAGTTCCTGTTTTGCGGCCTCGGGATCGTAGGCGGGCGCGTTGTCCTGGTAGCCCTCCTGGCCGCGCAGGTAGACGTGGTTGTTCAGCGGCTTCGGATCAGCGACCATGCCGTTCTGCATCGCGGTCGCGATGCCCTGCCGATCGATCGCCTTGATGATCGCGACCCGCAGTGCGGGATCGGCCAGGATCGAGCCCTCCGCGCCGTTGAAGGTCAAGTGCGAGAACGCGTTACCGGGCGCGCGGCGAACGACGACCCCGTTGGAACTCTGCGCGGTCTTCACCTCGTCGATGGTCGCGAGGCCGGTCGAGTCGATCTCATTGTTCTGCAGCGCGGGCACGCGTGCCGCGTCGTCGAGCACGATGAAGGTGACGGTGTCGAGCTTGGGGGTGTTGCCCCACCACTTCGGGTTCCGTCCCAGCGTGATGCGGTTCTGCGCCCGGTCCAGATTGGCCACGACAAACGGCCCGGAGGTGAGCGTCAGGCCATTGAGCAGGCCTTTGTTGAACGCTTCCGGCGTGGCTGTCACCGACTTCGGATAGAGCATCGTGTTGCCCGCGAACTGGCCGCGCCACTCGGCGTAGTTCCGGTCGAAGGTGAGCACCGCCTGCCGGTCGTCGACGCCGCGCTCGACCTTCTGCACCCGATCGAAACCGTTGGTGTTCGCGATCAGGAAATCCTTGTTGCGCCCGCTGAGCGCATTCGCCTGCGATGCGATGTCTTCCCACGTAATAGGCGAACCGTCCGACCACACCGCGGCGGGATTGATCGTGTATGTGATGACCTGGGGGGTCTCGCTCGTGAGCTGGATATCGGTGAAGTAATCGGTGTTGACCGACAGCCGGCCTGCGGCATCGGTGTTGAACGCGCGCGGCAGCGTAGGCCGCTCGATGCCGGCGATCTCGCCCTCGTTGCCGTCGTTGGACAGCGTGTTCCAGTTGGCCGGCCAGGACGACACCGCGAGCCGAAGGTTGCCGCCGTCGGCGATCAGGGCGGGGTCGGTCGGATTGATGTCGTTCGTCGTTCCGAGGTCTCCCGACGCGTCGCTCGTATCGGTACCGCCACCGCAGCCGGCCAAAAGCAACGACAGGGCGGCGAGCGGTGCCATGAACCAACGAGCTGAACGCATCGGCGTTCCTTCCTGCGAAAGGTGGAGTCAGCGTAGCCGCTCCACCTGCGCAGAACCTGGGCAGAGTTGCGCGGATTACCCTGCCGCCACCACGGGGACCGCGGCGAGCAGTTCCCGGGTGTACTCGTGCTCGGGCGCGGCAAAGATACGATCCGCCGGGCCCTGTTCCACGAGCCGGCCGCGGTGCATGACCGCAACGTCGTGGGCGAGGTTCCGGACGACCGACAGGTCGTGCGAAACGAACAGGTAGGAGATCCCGCGGTCGGCCTGCAGTTCGCGTAGCAGGTTGAGGACGCCGGCCTGTATCGAGACATCCAGCGACGACACCGGCTCGTCGAGCACGAGGAATTCCGGGTCCAGCGCGAGCGCCCGCGCGATATTGATGCGCTGCTTCTGTCCGCCGGAGAAGTCGGCGGGATACCGGTCGGCATGGGCACGTTGCAGCCCGACGAGGTCGAGCAGTTCGGGCACGCGGCGCGCGATCTCGGCTTTGGCGCGGCCATCGACGCGCAGCGGCTCGGCGAGCAGGTCGAACACCGGAAGCCTCGGGTCGAGCGCTGCCGTCGGGTCCTGGAAAATGATCTGCATCCGCCGCCGCAGTGCGCGCCGCTGCGCGCGAGTCAGTGTCGCGACGTCGTGCCCGAAAACTTCGATCGAGCCGGACTCCGGTGCGACGAGATCCAGGATCTGCGTGAGGGTCGTCGACTTGCCCGAACCGGATTCGCCGACCAGTGCCAGGGTTCGCCCGGTGCGGATCTCGAAGCTGATGCCGTCCACCGCGCGGACCTCGCCGCGCTTGCGCTTGAACACCATGCCCGAGGTGATCGGGTACGTCTTGGTGAGGTCCTGCACGCGCAGCACTACCTGATCGGCTTCCGCCTCGTGGGCCGCGGGCACTTCGGCAACCTCGCGACGGAAGGCGGCGAACAGATCTGGGCTGCCGAGTTGGTCGGTTCGCACGCAGGCGGCGAGGTGGGCAGCGGCACCGGGCACCTGCTCGAGGGGCGGCTCGTCATCCAGGCAGCGCGGTTCCGCAAGTGGGCAGCGCGGCGCGAACGAGCACCCCGGCGGCAGCGCATGCAGCTGCGGCGGTGCGCCCGCGATGGGCACCAGCGAGGCGCGCGCCGGGCCGTCGAGGCGCGGTATCGAGCCGAGCAGACCAGCGGTGTACGGCATCCGAGGCTGCGAGAAAACGCTTGTCGCCGAGGCAGATTCGACGATCCGGCCTGCATACATCACCATGATCCGGTCGGCAAGCGTGGCCGCGATGCCCATATCGTGCGTGATCATCACGACGCCCGCACCGGTGATATCGCGCGCCTTGCGCAGCAGGTTGAGGATCTGAGCCTGCACCGTCACGTCGAGTGCCGTCGTCGGCTCGTCGCAGATGATCAACTCCGGATCGTTCGCGATAGCCATCGCAATCACCACGCGTTGGCGCATGCCGCCGGAGAACTCGTGCGGAAAAGCCTTGGCGCGCAAGGCGGGATCCGGGATACCGACGAGGTCGAGCAGTTCGACCGCGCGTGCCCCGGCCTCGGCGCGGCTCGTCGCCCGGCCGTGCACGAGCAGTGCCTCGGCGATCTGATCGCCGACCTTGTACACCGGGGTGAGCGCCGACAGCGGGTCCTGGAACACCATGCTCATCGTGCGGCCGCGCAGCGTGGACAGTTCGCGGTCACCCATGCCGAGCAGTTCGCGCCCGCGCAGCCGGATCGACCCGGTCACCCGGGCGTGCTCGGGCAGCAGGCCGAGTACGGCCAGCGACGACACCGATTTTCCGGAGCCGGACTCGCCGACGATGCCTACGACTTCACCGTCGTCGACCCGGTAATCCACGCCGCGCACGGCCTCGACGCGGCCCTCTTCGCTGGCGAAGCTCACCCGCAGGTCGGATACCTCCAGCAGAGGCGCGCTCATTTGCGACGACCCTTCCTCGCGCCGGTTGCGTTGGGGTCGAACGCATCCCGCAGCCCATCGCCGACGAGGTTCGCCGACAGCACGGTGATCACCAGCAGCCCGCCGGCGAACATGAACAGCCACGGATACGTCAGCGCCGAGGCGGTGCCCATCGCGATCAGCGAACCCAGCGACACATCCGGCTGCTGCACACCGAAACCGAGGTAACTCAAACCGGTTTCGGCGAGGATCGCAGCGCCCACGTTGAGGGTCGTGTCGATGATGAGGATCGAGGCGATGTTCGGCACGATATGCGTTGCAATGACGCGGTGCGTGGGCGCGCCCATATACTTTGCGGCCCGGACGAATTCGCGGTCCCGCAGGGACAGCGTCATTCCCCGGACAATGCGAGCGGTGATCATCCAGCCGAACACGGCAAGCAGCACGATGAGGAAGAAGATCGAGCCGCTGGCCTTCGTGCGCGGGCTGAACACCGCGATGATGATGAAGCTCGGCACCACCAGCAGCAGGTCGACCACCCACATGATGACCCGGTCGGTCCAGCCGCCGAGATAGCCGGCGACCGCGCCCACAGTGGCCGCGATCAATGTGGTGAACAGCGCGACGCTGATCCCGATAATCAGCGATTTCTGCAGCCCACGCAGAGTCTGTGCGAGAACGTCCTGGCCGATCTGATTGGTGCCGAACGGGTGCTGGAGGCTCGGCGGCTGCAGCAGCGCGGTGTAGTCGAGCTGCTGGTAGTCGTAGGGCAGAAATGGCGGCAGCGCGAAGCTCGCGATGAACAACAGCACCAGGATCACCAGACCCGCGATCGCCGGGCGATTGCGCAGGAAACGCCGCCGGACCAGCGCACGCCGCCCGGCCGCGGCAACATCGACATCGGAGTGGGTGACGATCTCGACTTCGCTCATGACCCTCCTCAGCCGACCCGGACCCGCGGATCGAGCGCGGCATAGACCACGTCCGCGAGCAGGCCGGAGAGCAGCACAACCAGCCCGATGAACGACGTGACCGCCACGACGATGTTGGTGTCCTGTGTGTCGATCCCGGTGATGAGCCACTCGCCCATGCCGTGCCAGCCGAAGATCTTCTCGACGAAGGTGGCACCGGTGACCAGCGCGCCGAACCCGTAGGCGAAAAGCGTCGCCATCGGGATGAGCGCGGTCCGCAGCCCGTGTTTGAGCATCGCGCGACGGCGGGTCAGTCCCTTCGCCCGGGCGGTGCGGATGAAGTCGCTGCCGAGCACGTCGAGCATGGCGTTGCGCTGGTACCGGCTGTATCCGGCCATCGCGCCGAGTGCGAGCGTGATCGTCGGCAGCACGAGATGTTTACCGCGGTCGACGAGTTGCGCCCACGCGCCCTCCACCGCGCTCGCGGACGTCTCCCCGGTGTAGAGGAAGATCTGTTGCCCGGTGGCCGAGTTGACCTCCAGGGCCCCGTATTTGAGCAGCGTTGCCACCAGGAATACCGGCGTGCTGAGCAGCAACAGTGAGATCGCGGTCGTGAAGTAATCGCTGAACCGGTACTGCCGGATCGCGCCTGCCGCGCCGATCAGCACACCGAGCACGGCGCCGATCACCGAGCCGAGCACGAGCAGCCGGAGGCTGGCAGCGATCCGGCGCGGGAGTTCATCGGAGACCGGTTGACCGGTGATCGTGGTGCCGAAGTCGCCGTGCAAGGCGCCGCTCAGCCACTCCAGGTATCGCTGGGGGATCGGTTCGTCGAGGTTCAGCTCCTGCGCCTTGGCGTCGATCACCGACTGCGGGGGGCGCGGGTTGCGCTGCTCCATGCTGTCGAGCGGGCGGAACGTGAGCGAGGTCAGGCTGAAGGTGAGAAACGACGCAAGCAGCAATAACACCAGATAGTTGGCGGCGCGACGCAGCAGGAACCCAGCCATAGTCCTCGCATCATAGGGATGGCCGTCTCCTGCGGTAGGCAGGCGCGACAGTGCTTTGGGTACCGAGCGCCGCTGCACCGCGAGGACTAGGGTTGTCGGTCCGCGGTGAACCTGACCAGCGGGGTTTCCGGCAGTATTGGGAGGTGACCATGAACAGACCGAAGCTTGTCGCCAGTGACGTGGACGGCACGTTGATCGACACCGATGAGAAGGTCTCTGCGCGCACCCGGAACGTGGTGAAAGCGCTGGTCGATGATGGTGCCCACTTCATCTTGGCCACCGGGCGCCCGCCGCGTTGGATCCCACCCGTGGTCGACGGTCTCGGCCTTGCGCCGCTCGCCGTGTGCGGGAACGGTGCCGTTCTCTACGACAGCGACGCCGACCGGGTGCTCGAGGCCCGTGTTCTCGACGTCGAGACGCTGGACTGGGTGGCCGAGCTCGCGTACCGCGTACTGCCCGGCTGCGGGCTAGCGGCCGAACGGATCGGCGAGAGTGCCCACGATGCGGCGACGCCGCAGTTCGTCAGCTCCCCCGATTACGAGCACGCCTGGCTGAACCCGGACAACACGGAGGTCTCGGTGCGCGAGGTTCTGTCCGCGCCCGCCATCAAGCTGCTGATCCGCTCACCCAAGGAACTCAGCGAGTCGATGCGCGCGGCGCTCGTCCCGCACGTGGGTGACCGTGCCGACATCACCTTCTCGACCAACAACGGGCTGATCGAGGTGTCCGCGCACGGCGTCACGAAGGCGTCCGGGGTTCGCGAACTTGCGCGCCGGCTGGGGATCGAGAACAGCGCAGGCATCATCGCGTTCGGGGACATGCCCAATGACGTGCCGATGCTCGAGTTCGCGGGGCACGGTGTCGCGATGGCGAATGCGCACCCTGCCGCGATCGCCGCCGCCGATGAGGTCACTGCGACCAACAACGACGACGGCGTCGCCCGGGTGCTCGAACGCTGGTGGAACTGACCCGTCAGATAGCGGGGATTAGCTGACCAGTCAGCCGACGGGGACGATCGACTCGTTCGTCTGCGGACGCGCCGGCGCCTCAGCCGGAACCGGTGCGGGCACGGCAGCCTGCACCGGCGCGGGCGCCGCAACCGGCTCGGGCGCGGGCGCCGCAACCGGCTCGGGCGTGCCCACAACCTCTTCGAGCGTCGGGAGCTTCAGTCCGGGCGCGCCCTGGTTGTCGGGCGCTGCGATCGGTGCCGCCGCGTTGTTGTAGGCGTCCGCGTAGGAATCGTTGTAGGTCTGGATGACCTCCTGCACGAATCCGGTGATCTCGTTGAAGATCAGCGAGCCCTTCTCGAAGTCCGCCCGCATGCCCTCAGGCACTGCGTACTCGCTGCTCATCGGCAGTCCGAGGGCGCCGCTGTCGAGGCCGAGTTCGATAAACTTCTGCAGGATCTGGCCGACGATCGTGACGATCTGCCCACCGGGCACGGTGTAGATGTAGCCGTTGGTGAACTTCGCGTACTTCTGGCCACCCTTGGCCTCGATCAGGCCGCTCAGGGCCTTGCCGAGCGGGCCGTCCGAGCCGCCCTGCGCGACCCACGCCTTGGAGATCGGGTTGTCGTCGGTGACCTCCACCACCGCGTCGATCAGGCCTGGGACGTCGATCGTCGGCTGCGCCGCACGCGGTGCCGCGGCCTGGATGTCCGGCGACGACGGAAGCGCGGCGCCCGAGCCGGCGGCGATATCGCGGATCCGGTCCAGCTGGGCGTACGCGGCATCGCCCGGGCAGGTCGTATTCCCGACGTCGCGGTGGGCGAAGATAATCGGCAGATCTACCTCGGCACCCTCGGGGTACGGCGTGAAATCGGTGCCCTCGGAGTACATCTTGGTGTGGCCCTTGGGGTCGAGATTCGCGGACTTGAGCCGCCACCCGAGGAACTGCCCCGTTGACTCGATCGCGGCGTCGGACGGCGCCTCGGTCTCGAAGTCACCCATCATCGCGACGCCGACGGTGTTCTCGTTGAACCCGCCCGCATGCGCGGCCTGCACCGGACGGTCGATCCCGCCTGCGCGGCCCTCGAAGATCTGGCCGTACTTGTCGACCAGCGCGTTGTAGCCGATGTCGCACCAGCCCAGCGTCGTCGCGTGGTACGCGTAGATCGCTCGGACGATGCCGGCGGATTCGGCCTGCGTGTAGTCGTTGTTGCCGGCCGTGTGGTGCACGGCCGCGCCGCCGATGAAGTCGTCGTAATCGGGATCCTGGCAGCGGATCGACTCGTCCGCGCCCCACTGCGAACGGCTGATGATGCGCGGTCCGCCGCTGGCGATGGGCGCGGCCGCCTGGTTCAGCAGGCCGTCGGCGGGATCGGAGCCGGGCTCGATGAGCGCGACGCTGAGGTCCTCTGCGGGAGCTGCCGCCTCATGCACGAGCGAATCGGCGGCGGGTGCTGCCGTCGCAGGATCGCGCGGCGGGGGCAGCGGCTCGGGAGCCTCGAAGCCCTGGCGCGGAAGCGGGGCGGAAATCGATGCCGGCGCATAGCCGAGCGGGGCCGCGCCGGGCGCAGGCGCGGCTGCGGCGGTCTTGCGGCCGATGATCAGCTGGATCTTGTCGGTATTACCGACGTAGATCGGCTCGGTGCCCGGCTGCGGATCGGTGGGATTGGCGCTGACGAGGTTTTCCGCGGAGAACCACCGACTCCACGTGCCGTCCGGCCCCATTGCTCGGATCCGGATGTCGGTGTTCACGAGGTCGCGGGCGGTGACGGCAACCATGCTGAACGGCGAGCTGTGCGTCAGCTCCTTCACCTTGGTGCCGAATGCATCGACGATGTCGGGCGGCAGCTCGTTCGCGGCGACCGGGCTGGCCGGGTCGGACAGCGTGGGAGCCCCGGCCACCGCGTCCCTACGGAGCAACGGCGCAAGCTCGGAGAGCGCCGCACCGGCCGGGATCAGCTTGGTGAGCTCCGACAAGGCCGCGTCGGTGCCTTCCGGAACCGGAATGTTGTTCGGGAGCGGGAGCTTCTGCAGGTCCCGGACGTGCAGGTCCGGCAGATTGAGGCCGGTCAGCTGCTTCAGCGGAATCACGACATCGGGCATTGAGGCTAGGACGACCCTTGCGATCTCGGTCGGCACCGCCGACCTGGTCTGTCGGGCGGCCTCGACATCGTCGTTGCGGACCTTGCCGTATAGCGCCCCCGCCGCAAACGGGCTCGCGATCACCACAGCGGCGACGGTGCCCAACACAACCGATCGGCGCCGGACTGTGCGGCGCGCGGAGTCTGCAAGGTTCCCTTGACGTCCTGCCTTGGACTTCGGAAGCCAGGTCGGTCCACCGTGCGGCACGAGTCCCCCCATCGAGTGTTCGGGATTTGGTCGCAACAGTGATGCTGCTGTTACCCGAGCGAGCTATGTTGCAAGCTGGTGCAACATTGATCACACTAGTCACAATTGCCCCAAGACTCAACCTTTACTTGAGAGTATAGGTAGCCGAACGCGCGATGCGATATCGCGCGGCGACACCACCCAAAAGGGAGCGTTCATGCGCAACCGGAGGATTGTTCGAGGCTGGGCCGATGTGTGGTCCCGGCAGGCACCTGGCTGGACAACGCCGGGACGCAAACGCCGCCGTGCGGTGATTGGACGTCCGGTGCGCAGCGGCGGGGGACCCGTCGTACTGCGCCGCGCGGTCCTCATTTTCGTGCCGGTGATGATCGCCTCTGGCGTCGTCGTGGGGATCTCGATGCGGCCGAGCGCGGCCGAGCGCGAGGGCATCGCCACGGTGGTTTCCGCCGACACGGTTTTCACCATCACCGGCCGCGGCAATGGGCACGGGCGCGGGATGGGCCAGTGGGGCGCATTCGGCTACGCCAAGGAAGGCTGGTCCGCCGAGCGGATCCTCGGCCATTACTACGGCGGCACCCAGCTCGCGCCGCACCCGCCGACCAAGGTCGCGATCCGCCTTATGGGCCGCGACGACAAACCGCTCGATGTGTACTCCGATGCTGGACTGAATGTCGCCGGTCAGCACGTTCCGCCCGGACAAGCCGCGCGGCTGACGCCGGCCCCTGGCGGCGCGGCGGTGGCAATCACCGACGGCTGCGGCGGTGCGGTGCTGTCGGAGCTATTCGCGCCCAACCCGTGGGCCGACCCGATCGACGTTGGGCCGGACCGTCCGGCGAACGAGTTCCTGAAACTGTGCGACGGCGACATCGCCTACCGCGGTGCGCTCGGTGTTGCGTTGGAGGGCCTCGCATTCCGCACCGTGAACGCGGTCGATGTCGAGGACTACCTCTACGGCGTTGTGCCAAAGGAGATGCAGCCGAACTGGGCCGACCAGAACGGCGCGGAGGCGCTGCGAGCTCAGTCCGTTGCCGCACGGTCCTACGTGCTGGCCGAGAAGCGCTACGACTACGCCCAGTCCTGCGACACGCAGTCCTGCCAGGTGTACGGCGGTGCCGGAGTGGAGGATCCGCGTACCACCGATGCCGTGCGCTCGACGCGGGGCACGGTGCTCATGCGCGACGGCCAGGTGGTGCGCTCGGAGTACTCGGCGTCCACGGGCGGTGCGACGGCCGGCGGCGACTTCCCGGGTGTGGTCGATACCGGTGACGGCGCCGCGCCCAATGCGAACTGGTCGAAGACGATGACTGGTGCGGAGATCGGGAAGGCGTTCAACGTCGGAGACCTGACCGCTCTCTCCGTGACCGAACGCGACCCGGCGGGCCGCGTGATCAAGATGCACGTCGAGGGCACCAACGGCGCGCTCGATCCCACCGGCGAACAGGTACGCGGGGCGCTCGGACTCGACTCCGACTGGTTCGACATCACCGAGGGCACGGCCGCTCCGGCGCCTGTTGCGCCCGCACCCGCGGCGCCTGGTGTGCCTGCCCCCGACGGCTCGAACGGGAGCAGTGGTGGCGGCGTCGACGGTGCCACTGCGGTCGAGGACAAGTACCGCGAGCTCGGTGGAACCGAGGGCACGATCGGCTCGCCGATCGGACCCGCGATCGATCTACCGGAGGGCTTCGGAACGTTCCGAATCTTCACCAACGGGATCATCCTGTGGACCCCGGACTTCGGAACGCAGGCGCTGGACCTGACGGCGCTCGAGAAGCTGCTGCCCGAGTACTGAGCCTGAGCGCCCACTTTTCGGGCCACGCGCGCGGGATCCCGCGCCATCGGCAGAAAAGTGGGCGCTGGCGTTCACAGCCCGGCCGGTTGTTCGCGGCGCTGGGTTCGAGGGGATGCGCAGCTCTTGTCGCGCTCGGCGGTGCCTGTCCAAAGGTGACTACTTCTAGGGACTTTCGACCCTACGCCAGTCAGACCCGCCCGCCGACGATGAGGCAATGGCGAGCCGAGAACTGACCGACGTCCAGTTGCTCCACGAACTCGAGGAATTCGCCGAGGCCGAAGTGGAGCGGCATCTGTCGATGGCGAAGGACTGGCACCCGCACGACTACGTGCCCTGGGACGAGGGCCGGAACTTCGCTGCCTTGGGCGGCGTCGACTGGGATCCTGAGCAGTCCCGGCTCAGCGATGCGGCCAAGGCCGCGATGTTCACCAATCTGCTTACCGAGGACAACCTGCCGTCCTACCACCGCGAGATCGCCGAGAATTTTTCGCTCGACGGGGCCTGGGGCACCTGGGTCGGCCGGTGGACCGCCGAGGAGGCCAGGCATTCCATCGTGATGCGGGACTACCTCGTCGTGACCCGCGGGGTCGATCCGGTCGCACTCGAAGAGGCGCGGATGACGCATATGACGCACGGGTTCGGTGTGGGCGAACAGAATTCGATGCTGCGCTCGGTGTCGTACGTGACTTTTCAGGAGCTCGCCACGCGGGTCTCGCACCGCAATACCGGCAAGGCCTGCGGCGACCCGATCGCCGATCGCATGCTCGCAAGGGTCGCGGCGGACGAGAACCTGCACATGATGTTCTACCGGAACATCGTCGGGGCAGCGCTCGACATCGCGCCTGATCAGGCCATGCGCGCGGTGGTCGAGATCCTGGAGAACTTCGCCATGCCCGGCTACTCGATGCCGGGATTCCGGCGAAATGCGGTGCTCATCGCCAAGTCCGGAATCTACGACCTACGCCAGCACCTCGACGAGGTGGTGTTGCCGGTCATTCGCAAGTGGAACATCTTTGGGCGCAATGACTTCGGGGCCGAGGGCGAAGCGCTGCGCGATCGGCTGGACGCGTACCTCACCGATCTCGAGGGCAAGACAAAGCGGTTCGAGGAGTCCCGCGACCGCGCATTCGAGCGCGAGGCGGCGCGGGGTATTGCAGCGCGCTGACCGACGTGTGAACGGAAGATTCGTTGCGTTAGACGGAGTGAACGCTTCCGTTCACTCCGGAGATGGTGGTTGACACATTCGCTGATATGTCTCAGGCTCGACACATGTCGACCCTGGCGTCCAAGCCTGCACAGTTCATCCCCTGCGAGGGTCAGTCCTGGCTGAGCCCCTGGCAGATGTATGCCGACCTGCGCGATCACGACCCGGTGCATCACGTGGTGCCGGACGAGGCGCCGGAGTTCGACTATTACGTCCTGTCCCGGCACGCGGACATTTACACCGCGGCCCGCGACACCACCACGTTTTCCTCCAACAAGGGCCTGACCGTGGCCTACGGCGAGTTGGAGAAGATCGGGCTCGCGGACAATCCGCCGATGGTGATGCAGGACCCGCCGCAGCACACCGAGTTCCGTCGGCTGGTCTCCAAGGGCTTCACGCCGCGACAGGTGGAGGCCGTCGAGCCGGCCGTCCGGGCGTTTGTCGTGGAGCGGCTCGAGCGGCTACGCGCGGCCGGCGAGGGCGACATCGTCACCGAGCTGTTCAAGCCGCTGCCGAGCATGGTCGTCGCGCATTACCTCGGTGTGCCGGAGGAAGACCGCGATCAGTTCGACGGCTGGACCGAGGCCATCGTTGCGGCGAACTCCTTCGGTGACCCGTTGCAGGCCGCGGCCGCAGTGACCGAACTGATGACCTACTTCACCGGCCTGATCGAGCGCCGCCGGACCGAACCCGAGGACGACACCGTCTCGCATCTCGTCGCGGCCGGAATGGGCGCGGACGGCGACTTCGCGGGGCTGCTCTCCATCCTCGGTTTCGCCTTCACGATGGTCACCGGCGGCAACGATACGACTACCGGAATGCTCGGTGGCGCAGTGCAATTGCTGACGCATCGACGTGATCAGCGGCAGCTGCTGATCGACGATCCCGCTGTGATCCCGGACGCAATTGATGAGCTGCTGCGGCTCACCTCGCCGGTGCAGGGCCTGGCCCGTTGCACGACGAGGGACGTCGAACTTCACGACCAGATCATTCCCGAGGGCCGAAAGGTGTTGCTGCTCTACGGTTCCGGCAACCGGGACCCGCGCGAGTACGGCGCCGATTCGGACGACCTCGACGTGCGGCGCAACCCGCGCCAGATCCTCACGTTCAGCCACGGCGCGCACCACTGCCTCGGCGCTGCGGCCGCGCGCATGCAGGCCCGCGTCGCGCTCGAGGAACTGCTCGCCCGATGCCCGGATTTCACCGTGGACTTCGACGGGGTCGTTTACGCGGGCGGCAACTATGTGCGCCGGCCGCTGCATGTTCCGTTCCGGGTGAGCGAGTAGATGAGCGACTGGCTCGCGGCCGACCGCACCGACCTTGCCGCCGACCGGATTCTCGACGCCGCGGCCGCGCTGTTCTCCGAAAAGGGCGTCGCGACCGTCGGAATGGCTGATGTCGCCAAAGCCGCGGGCTGTTCGCGAGCGACGCTGTACCGCTACTTCGAGAATCGGCGGGCGCTGCAGTACGCCGTCGTGAATCGCGAGTCGCGCCGTATCGGAGCCGCGGTCGTCGCGGATGTAAAAGACGTGCACGAGTCCGGGGGAGCGGATCGTCGCGACTGTCGAGTCGGTGCTCGCGCGGGTGCGCGCGGATCCCACGTTGATGGCGTGGTTTCGCACCGACAATGCGGGTATCGCCAGTGAGCTGGCCAATTCGTCCGCGGTGATCGAGGGGTTCGCCGCGGCTTTCTTTGCAGGTCTGGGTGTGGGCGATGCGGCGCTCAACCCGACGGCGCGTTGGATTGTCCGGATAGTCAACTCGCTCCTGGCCACTCCAGGCGCCGACGCGGCCGAGGAGCGAGCGATGCTCGAGCAGTTCGTGGTGCCGTCCGTACTCGGCCGCATCACCTCCTGACCACGGTGCACTGAGCAGCGCTTAGGTTCGGCGTCGAGCATGATGTCGATGTGATCTCGGTCGGTCTGGCTCTTCTCGCTTGCCTTGCGACGCTGACGGGAGCTGCAGGAATCGCGTTGCACTTCAGTGGGTCGTCGGCGCACACGTTGGTGCTGGCCGCTTCGATTGCGCCGTATCTCATGGTCGCCGCGGTGGTTGGGCTGGCGTTGTTTGTGGCCCTGCGACGTTGGATTGGTGTCGGGGTCGCCGTCGTGGTCATAGCCGCCGCAGCATGGACGCAACTTCCTCTGTATGTCAGTCACCCGGACAACGAGGGCGGCCGGGCAGTGATGGTGATGCAGGCCAATCTGCTCTTCGACGGAGCCGACCTGCAGACGCTGGTCAATCAGGTGCGGGCGCACAAGATCGAAGTGCTCACGGTCAACGAGCTCACGCCGTCGACGGTCGACGGTCTCGGCCGTGCGGGGCTCGACCGGTTGCTGCCGTACCGGTATATCTCCCCGGGCAGAACCGCGGCAGGGACTGGAATCTGGAGCCGGTACCCGCTGTCGGACACGGTTGAGTACGACGGATTCGTGCTGAACCAGCTCTCGGCGACGGCGAATATCCCGGAGACCGGACCGGTCACGGTGTACGCATTCCATCCGGTGCCGCCCGTATACGGCACAGAGGTCTGGGCCGACGAGTTGTCCCGGCTGAACGGCATTCTCGACCGGGCGCCGACGAATCGCCCGGTGATCGTCGGCGGCGATTTCAACGCGACCTACGACCATGCGCAGTACCGCGCGATGGTCGCCGGCCGTTTCGGCGATGCTGCCGAACAGGCGGGCGCCGGGCATCTGGTCACCTACCCGACTGACAAGCGCTGGCCGCCGCTCGTCGGTATCGACCACATCCTGCTCGCCAACGGCCGCGCGATTGCGGTGCAGACCGTCAGGTTGCCCGGTGCGGACCACCGAGCCCTGGTGGCGAAGGTTCTCCTGAACTGACGACCGGAGCCACGAAAGCACTTGACATTGACGCAACGTCAAGTTGCACGCTGGATGCATGCCGAGCGAATGGTCGATCAACGAGCTGGCGCGGGCGTCGGGCACCACGAGCCGGGCCCTGCGCCACTACGGCGACCTGGGCCTGCTCGAACCGATCCGCACCGGCGCGAACGGTTACCGCTACTACGGGCCGGAGGCGCTGGTGCAGCTGCAACGCATCCTGCTGCTGCGTGAGCTGGGACTGCCGCTGCGCACTATCGGTGATGTCCTGCGCGGCGAGCACGATCCTGCGGTCGCCCTGCGCACCCATCTCGACCTGCTGCGCAATCAGCAGGAGCGGATCGCCCGGCAGATCGCATCCGTGCAGACCACGCTGCGCAAGACCGAGGAAGGACAACCACTCATGGCCGACGAGGTATTCGACGGTTTCGACCACACCCAGTACCGCGACGAGGTGATCGAGCGCTGGGGCCGCGATGCCTACGAGAGCGGCGACAAATGGTGGCGGTCGATGTCCGAGCAGGACAAGCAGGACTTCGGGCAGCGCCACCTCGACATCGCCGCCGAGTACGGCACCGCCCACCGCGCCGGCCTTGCGCCCGACAGCGCGGAGGTGCTCGCGATCGCGCAGCGTCACTACGACTGGATCGCACTCGGCTGGCAGGGTCGCCGGCCGACAGCCGAGGCGTTCACCGGACTCGGCGAGATGTACGTCGCCGATCCGCGGTTCCGGGCGAACTACGACGTGCACGGCGAGGGGACGACGGAGTTCGTGCGCGATGCGATGGTTGCTTACGCGCTGGAGCACCTGACCTGACGTTCGCGAAGGGCGCTCCCATTCGGCCGGAACGCGGCCGGACGCGCCAGAACGCGTGCGACACGCCGGGGTTCGGTGCAACCGCTCGGACCAGCGGTGATGTGCCTTACAGGAACCAGCGGCGGCATCCGATACCCTGGGGACCCGTGAATGCTGTGTCCCCTGGTAAGACGACCCCCGGCCAGTACGATTTGATCGTCGTTGGCTCCGGCTTCTTCGGACTGACGATTGCCGAGCGCGTCGCCTCCCAGCTGGGCAAGCGGGTGCTTGTCCTCGACCGCCGCTACCACCTCGGTGGCAACGCGTACTCCGAGCCCGAGCCCGAGACCGGCATCGAGATTCACAAGTACGGCGCGCATCTGTTCCACACCTCGAACAAGCGGGTGTGGGACTACGTCACGCAGTTCACCGAATTCACGGGCTACCAGCACCGCGTGTTCGCGCTGCACAAGGGGCAGTCCTACCAGTTCCCGATGGGGCTCGGCCTGATCTCGCAGTTCTTCGGCCGATACTTCACCCCCGACGAGGCCAAGGCGCTGATTGCCGAGCAGTCCGCCGAGATCGAGACCGGTGACGCGCAGAACCTCGAGGAGAAGGCGATCTCGCTGATCGGCCGCCCGCTCTACGAGGCGTTCATCCGCGACTACACCGCCAAGCAGTGGCAGACCGACCCGAAGGAACTGCCCGCAGGCAACATCACCCGCCTGCCGGTGCGCTACACCTTCGACAACCGTTACTTCAACGACGACTACGAGGGCCTTCCCAAGGAGGGCTACACGAAGTGGCTGGAAAACATGGCGGCGTCGGATCTCATCGACGTACGGCTGAACACCGACTGGTTCGATGTGCGTGACGAGTTGCGTGCGCAGAGCCCGGACGCGCCGGTCGTCTACACCGGCCCGCTCGACGCGTACTTCGACTACGCCGAGGGCGAACTGGGCTGGCGCACCATCGATTTCGAGACCGAGGTCCTCGATACCGGCGACTTCCAGGGCACCTCGGTGATGAACTACAACGACGCGGACGCGCCGTACACCCGGATCATCGAGCCGCGCCATTTCCACCCGGAGCGCGACTACCCGACCGATAAGACGGTCATCATGCGCGAGTTCTCCCGCTTCGCGCAGACCGGCGACGAGCCGTACTACCCGATCAACACCCCCGAGGACCGCGACAAGCTCGCCGCGTACCGCGAGCGGGCGAAGCGCGAGACCGCGGAGGCGAGGGTGCTCTTCGGTGGCCGCCTGGGCACCTACCAGTACCTCGATATGCACATGGCCATTGCGAGCGCGCTGAGCATGTACGACAACGTGCTGGCCCCGCACCTGGAGACGGGCGAACCGCTGCACGAGAACGGGAAGGGCGCGTGACCCCGAAGCACCTGCTGGAGGAGGTCGAATCGGTGGTTGAGGAGAACCTGCGCGGAAAGGCGCTGCTGCAGCGCGTCATCCTGCCGCGGCCGGGCGAGCCGCTCGATGTGCGCACCCTCTATCTCGAGGAAGCGATCACGAACGCGCGGCGGGCGCATGCCACCTCGCGTACGTCGCTGTCGATCGGCGCCGAGTCCGAGGCGTCGTTCTGCACCTACTTCAACGCGTTCCCGGCCAGCTACTGGCGCCGGTGGAGCGTGCTGACCTCCGTAGTGCTGCGCTTGGAACTGACCGGCCACGGCCGCGTCGACGTGTACCGCTCCAAGGCGGACTCGTCGCGGATCCACGTCGAGGGACGTGAATTTGACGCAGGCACGGCGAAGCTCGAATTCGAGGTCACCCTCGCCCCGTTCGAGGACGGCGGCTGGATCTGGTTCGACATCACCACCGACACCGACGTCGAGTTGATCAGCGCAGGCTGGTTCGCGACCAGCGACGCACCGGGGTCCGGGCGTATCGCGGTCGGCATCCCGACCTTCAACCGTCCCACCGATTGCGTGAAGGCGCTGGTCGCGCTCGCGTCCGACCCGCTGGTCCTCGAGCGCATCGATGCGGTCATCATCCCGGACCAGGGCACCCGCAAGGTCCGCGACGAGGCGGGCTTCACCGAAGCCGCGGCCGCGCTCGGCGACCGACTTGCCATCCACGACCAGCCCAACCTCGGTGGTTCCGGCGGCTACAGCCGGGTCATGTACGAGGCGCTGAAGACGACGGCCTCCGAACACATCCTGTACATGGACGACGACATCGAGATCGAACCGGATTCGATCCTGCGCGCGCTGGCGATGTCGCGATTCGCGAAGAAGCCGACGCTGGTCGGCGGGCAGATGCTGAACCTGCAGGAGCGCAGCCACCTGCACACCATGGGTGAGGTCGTGGACCGCGGCCGATTCATGTGGTCGGCAGCGCCCAACGTCGAGTACGACCACGACTTCGCGAAGTACCCGTTGCGGGACCGGGACAACTCCAAGCTGCTGCATCGGCGTATCGACGTCGACTTCAACGGCTGGTGGATGTGCATGATCCCGCGTGTCGTCGCCGAGGAACTGGGCCAGCCGCTCCCGCTGTTCATCAAGTGGGACGACGCGGAGTACGGCCTGCGCGCTCGCGAGCACGGCTACCCGACGATCACCATGCCCGGTGCCGCGATCTGGCATATGGCGTGGAGCGACAAGGACGACGCGATCGATTGGCAGGCGTATTTCCACCTGCGCAACCGACTTGTGGTCGCCTCGCTGTACATGGGCGGCAACGGCCGGGGACTGGTGCTCGACACGGTCAAGGCCACGTTCAAGCACCTGCTGTGCCTCGAGTACTCGACCGTGGCGATCCAGAACCTCGCGATCGCCGACTTCCTGGCCGGTCCGGACCGGCTGTTCGAGCTGCTGCCAAGCGCGCTCGGCGCCGTGCACGACCTGCGCAAGCAGTACCCGGACGCGGTGGTGATCGGTTCGTCGACGGACCTGCCGCTGGCTTCCGGCGCGGGTGTCGGCGCGGTCGGTGAGCCGGCCAACCCGATTGCGAAAGTCGCGCGGCTCGGCAAGGGCATCGTGCACAACTTCAAGGCCGCCGACCCGGTCCACCACGAGCATCCGCAGCTCAACGTGCCGACGCTGGACGCGCGCTGGTACCTGCTGTCGCAGGTGGACGGCGTCACCGTCACCACCGCGGACGGTCGCGGCGTGGTGTTCCGCAAGCGCAGTCCGCGCAAGGCTGTCGAGCTGCTGCGTGAGGCGCTGCGGTTGCGCCGCGAACTCGCTCAGCGCTTCCCCGAGCTGAAGCGCGCGTACCGGGCCGCACACCCCACGCTGACCAGCAAGGAGAGGTGGGAAGATGCATTCGGCATCTGAGGCTGCGGGCGGATCGCCCAAATTGGGCCTGGTTTCGGCGGATGGTCACGGTGACCACACGGTCACGATCCCGCCCGTCGCGGGAGAGGTGGCAATCCTCAACGCTGTGCAGTCCGGACTCGGCGCGCACCCCAACGTCATCAAGGCCGCGCGGGGCATGTCCCACTTCGGTGAGCACGCGCTCGGCTGGGTCGGGATCGCGGCCGCCGGTTATGTGCTCGACCGCCCGCGCCGCCGGCAATGGGCGGGCGTTGCGGTTGGCGCCGTCGGTGCACACGCCGCGTCGATCGTGATCAAGCGGGTTGTCCGCCGCCCCCGGCCGAATCACCCATCGGTGCAGGTGAACGTCTCGACGCCGAGCAAGCTGAGCTTCCCTTCCTCACACGCGACCTCGACGACAGCGGCTGCCGTGTTGATCGGTCGGCTCACCGGTTTACCCTTGCCTGCGATGCTCGTCCCGCCGATGCTGCTATCGCGCATGGTGCTGGGCGTGCACTACCCGACCGACGTGCTCGCGGGTTCGGCTCTCGGCGCGGCATCGGCCGCGGCGGTGCTGGCCGCCGAGAAGAAGTTTGGAGCGAAATGAGCGAGGAGCCGACGGCCCACGATCTCGAGGAAGCCGCAGTACAGGGGCCGCCGAAGACGCTTCCCGCTGCCATCTTCAAGGCGATGCGGCCGCGTCAGTGGGTGAAGAACGTCCTCGTGCTCGCCGCGCCGCTCGCGGCGGGTGTGGTCAACGAGGTCGACGTGCTCCTGCCGACCGCGCTCGCGTTCGTGGTCTTCTGCATGGCCGCGTCGGGCATCTACCTGGTCAACGACGCGATGGACATCGAAGCCGACCGGGCGCACCCGACCAAGCGGTTCCGCCCGATCGCCGCCGGTGTGCTGCCGGTCAACCTCGCCTACGGGATCGCGGTCGCGTTGCTGGCCGGTTCAATCGCGCTGTCGTTTCTCGCGAACTGGAACCTGGCGCTGACAATGGCGGTCTATATCGGTATCCAGCTCGCCTACTGCTTCGGCCTCAAGCATCAGGCCGTGCTCGACATCTGCATCGTGTCGTCGGGCTTCCTGCTGCGCGCCGTCGCGGGTGGTGTCGCCGCGGAAATCCCCCTGTCCCAGTGGTTCCTGCTGATCATGGCGTTCGGTTCGCTGTTCATGGCGGCCGGTAAGCGCTACGCCGAGTTGCAGCTCGCGATCAACACCGGGGCGAAGATCCGCAAATCGCTGGAGAATTACACCCCGACCTACCTGCGCTTCATCTGGACCCTCGCGGCAACCGCGGTGGTCATTTTCTACGGCCTCTGGGCATTCGAGCAGGACGCGATTCGCGACACCGAGCTCTTTGCGATCTCGATGGTCCCGTTCACCATCGCGATCCTGCGCTACGCGGTCGATGTCGACGGCGGCGTTGCCGGCGAGCCCGAGGAGATCGCCTTCGGCGATCGGGTGCTTCAGCTCCTCGCGCTTGCCTGGATCGGGGTGGTCGGTGTCGCTGTCTATATCGCGTGACGAGAGGACGGCGTCGCCTCCTGACGGCGCCGTCGACCCGGCTGCTGACCGCGCGCTGCCAGGCTGGGTGCCGCGTGTCGTTTACTCGGTCGGCGTTGCGCTGACCGCGCTTGTCTTCCTGCTTGGCGCATGGGAGCGGCGCTGGATCGCCGATGACGGGCTGATCGTGCTGCGCACCGTGCGCAATCTGCTTGCCGGCAATGGGCCGGTTTTCAATATCGACGAGCGCGTCGAGACCAATACGAGCGCCGCCTGGACGTACATCGTCTTCGCCTTCAGCTGGCTGACCCAGGCCCGGCTCGAGTACGTGGTGCTCGGCCTGACGCTCACCCTCTCAGTCGTTGCGATTGTGCTGGCCATGCTGGGCGCGGGCCGGCTGTGGGGTGGCACGAAGGCGGGATTGCTCGTACCCGCTGGCGCGCTGGTCTACGTCGCGGTCCCGCCAGCTCGCGACTACGCGAGCTCCGGGCTGGAAAGCGCCCTGGTGATCTGCTGGCTCGCCCTCCTGTGGCTGTTGCTGGTGCGCTGGAGCAAATCGGAGTCCGTGAAGCTGCCCGGCCTGCTGGTGATCGGTTTCGTCGCGGGTATGGGCCCGATGGTTCGGCCCGAAATGCTCATGGTGGCCGCGCCCGCGCTGCTGATGGTGTTCCTCTCGCCGATGGCACGACCCTGGCTGACCCGCATCCTGTTCGTTGTGATCGCCGGAGCGGTCCCGGTCGGCTACCAGATCTGGCGGATGGGCTACTACGGCTTGCCCTACCCGAACACCGCGGTGTCCAAGGACGCCGCCGGCGCGAAGTGGAACCAGGGCTTCAGCTACCTGTGGAACCTGGTCGATCCGTACTTCCTCTGGGTGCCCGTGGTTGTCCTGGCAATCGCCGGAGTGCTGCTCGCGGTGTGGAACCGGACGCCCGCGCGTGCCGCGGCTGCCCAGCCGGCGGCCCGCCGGTCCAACAAGCACAGCGCACCCGACAGCGGGCAGCGGCAGGCGCGGGTGCTGCGGCTGCGGGCCTGGCTGCGCACGCCGAGCGCGGTCGTCACACTGTTCCTGGGCTGCGCCCTCCTCCTGCAGGTGTACTCGCTGCGTGTCGGTGGCGACTTCATGCACGGCCGGATGCTGCTGCCGGTGCTTTTCTGCCTGATCCTGCCCGTCGCGGTGCTGCCCATTCGGCTGCCTGCGCGCAGCTCGGTCGCCGCTCGCGGCCGTGGCCGCAGCTACGCGCCCGCGCTCGTCGGGCTGGCCGCCTTCCTCGCCGTGATCGGCTGGGCCTACATCGCCTCGAACACCACCGGCATGACAACCGGCACCACGATCGGCCGGAGCGGCATCGTGGACGAGCGCGCCTATTACGTGCTCAACACCGGCCACGACCACCCGATCCGCGCCGAGGACTATCTCGACTACCCGCGCATGCGGGCGATGGTCGACGCGATCGAACGGACGCCGGACGGCGGACTACTGATCAACACCCCGTCGTACATGTACTGGGACGTCGTGCCGCCACCGCTGCCGATTCCCGAGGGCGGCGCCGGGCACACCGTGTATTTCCTCAATCTGGGTATGACCAGCATGAACGTCCCGCTGGACGTGCGGGTCATCGACCCGATGGGATTGGCCTACCCGCTCGCGGCGCATTCCGACCGGCTGATGGACGGCCGGATCGGGCACGACAAGAGCTTGTTCGCGGACTGGGTCGTCGCCGACACCGGCATGGTCGACCAGCATCCCTGGCTGCCGTACTACTTCGACGAGGACTGGGTGCAGCAGGCCGAGGTCGCGCTGACCTGCCCGGAGACCCAGGACATGCTCGATTCGTCTCGCGGCGACCTCACGTGGGAGCGGTTCAAGAACAACGTCAAGCGGTCGTTCGAGTACGCCGAGTACCGCTTCGATCGGGTGCCGGAATATGCGATCGAGCTGTGCGGACTCGAGGATCCGATTCCGGAGAACGCGCGCTGAGCGACCCGCATCCTGTGGTGCGGTGACCTGTACCTTTCGGCTTCGCCCGACGTATCGAGGATTGTTTCGCTAACGTGGTTCGCTGGCGCACCGATTACCCAGAAGACAACCGAACAGCGAATGCGGCGGTCACAGTGCTTTGAGGCAGCGCCTCGCGGGTACGTGACAACGAGGTTCCGCCCCCATGCAATCCGGGTGGCTGTCGTATCCGAATACGCCGAAGCAGTCCGGTAGCGATCGGACTGCTTCGGCATCGAGGAGGCTCGTCCATGCGTGAAGCTCAGGGCGGTTGCAGGTCCGCGCACGATGACACGGCGGTAGGGCCGCCGCGGAGGACCGCACGGCTGCTCACGTGGCTCACGATGGTGCTGGCGCTCGTGCTGGTGGTGCCACTCACCGCCGCGCTGACCGGCAGCGGCGGCGTCGCCTCGGCCAGGTTCACGCCGACGGGCTTCGACTTCTGGGTCAACTCGAGCATGGGGCCGATCAAGAGCCGCATCTTCCGCGCTGCAGACGGCAACACCAACCGCGTCGTCTACGCACTCGACGGCATGCGAGCCCGCAACGACCTCAATGGCTGGGAGATCGAGACCGACGCGGCCAACGCGCTCACGCGAGCGAACATCAATGTGGTGATGCCGGTCGGCGGTGAGTCGAGCTTCTACTCCGACTGGAATGCGCCCAGCAACTTCAACGGGCAGCGGGTCACCTACAAATGGGAGACCTTCATAACCCGCGACCTGCGCTTCGCGCTGCGCGACCGGCTCGGGTTCAACCCCAACCGCAACGGTGCCTTCGGCCTGTCGATGGGCGGCAGCGCTGCTCTGGCGCTGGCGGCCTACCACCCGGACCAGTTCGTCTACGCGGGTTCGTACTCCGGGTACCTGAACATCTCGGCGCCCGGCATGCGCGAGTTGATGCGCATCGCGATGCTCGATGCGGGCGGCTACAACATCGACAGCATGTGGGGCCCGCCGTGGAACTCCGCCTGGCTGCGCAACGATCCGTTCGTCTTCGCGCCGACCCTCCGCAAGAACAACACCCGGTTGTGGATCTCGGCCGGCAGCGCCCTCCCCGGCTCCGATGATCGGATCGGCAGTCTGCTGGACGTCTACAACGTAGTCAATGCCATGGGCCTCGAGTCCTTTGCCCTGCTCAATACCCGCGCCTTCCAAGTGAGGATGGCCACACTCGGCGCCAACAATGTCGTGTACAGCTTCCCTGCGGTCGGGATTCACTCGTGGAGCTACTGGGCGGCCGAGCTGTACCGGATGATCCCCGATCTGAGCGCTCACATCGGCTGATCGACGTGCCCAGCGTCACCCCAGTTGTCGGCTAACGCGGGTTGATCGCGATTAGATAACCATTTGGTAACACAACTTCCTTGCCGATACTTTCGCTAAGGAGTTGCCGCGATGGGTCCTGGTCGAATAGGGTTCCAGCGCAGCATCTGTGTGACCTATTCGTTATTCGAGTAACGCTCGGGTCTCGGGGGACATGCTTGGGTGCGCGTTGCTACGTGCGACGTCGCAGAGCAGAAAGTGAGTACAGAGCAATGCCTTTTGGCGCGAAGGGGTTCGGTAGCCGGCTAACGTCTGGCAACTGGAAGCGGCGGCTGCTCGGTGCGAGCGCCATTGCAATGATCGTTCCGATTGCTGCCGGCGCGGTTGCCACAGCGGCGCCGCTCGCTACACCGGCACATCGTTCTCCGAGCGGTGGCTACGACGAGCTTCAGGTGCCGTCGAGCATGGGGCCGATCAAGGTTCAGGTGCAGTGGGCTGCTCGCGGGGGAAACGCGGCGCTTTACCTGCTCGATGGCCTGCGGGCGCGCAACGACAGGAACGCCTGGTCGTTCGAGACCAATGCGCTCCAGCAGTTCGCGAACGACAACGTCTCCTTGATCATGCCGGTCGGCGGCCAGTCGAGCTTCTACACCGACTGGTACTCGCCCAGTAACTTCAACGGGCAGAAGACCACCTACAAGTGGGAGACGTTCCTGACCAAGGAACTGCCCGAATACCTCGAAGGCTGGGGCATTTCGAAGGCCAACAACGCGGTCGTCGGTCTGTCGATGGGCGGCAGTGCCGCTCTGACGCTGGCCGCGCACCACCGCGATCAGTTCAAGTTCGCCGGTTCGCTTTCCGGCTACCTGAACATCTCGGCTCCGGGCATGCGCGAGGCCATCCGCGTCGCGATGCTCGACGCCGGTCGCTACAACGTCGACGCCATGTGGGGTCCGCCGTGGAACAAGCAGTGGCTCCGTAACGACCCGTTCGTGTTCGCGCCGGAGCTCAAGGGCCTGCCGATGTACATCTCGTCTGGTACCGGCATCCCGGGCAAGTACGACCGCCCGAACTCGCTTATCGGGGTCTACAACACCAGCAGTGCGATCGCGCTCGAGGCGCTTGCTCAGGTGAACACCCGGGCATTCCAGATCCGCCTGGCGACCCTGAAGATCCCCGCCAAGTTCTCCTTCCCGCTGACCGGCACGCACGGTTGGAAGTACTGGGAGGGTGAGCTGTGGAAGGCACGTCCGGGAATCCTGGACGCGCTGAACGCACACTGATCTCCAGCTAGAGCGACACGCCGTCCCGCTCCCGATTCGTCGGGGTGCGGGGCGGCGTTTCTCGTTTTGCCCGCGGCAGGCCCAGCCGCATTCGGCGGCACACCATCTTGTGCCGCACACAGCGAACTGTCTCCGCATGTGGTGTACGCGTGATGATTTCGGCCGCTGCGCTACGCGTTCGTACGGTCCGCGGCGGACTTTTGCGATCCCGGTTTCGCAACATTTGTCACAGCCGTCACAGCGCGCCTTCCCGGCTTCCGGTGCCGGATCACGGTAGAAATAGCTCATCCCCGGGCGAAAGTGCTGCTCGCGCCCGGTTTACGGGAGGAAGCGAGGCACCTCATGCGACGGGGTCAAGGTCGGCGCATCCGCGGATCGCGCACACTCAGGCTGCTCACCGCCGCGGTCGTCCTGGCGCTCACCGCGGGCACCGCGGCCGCAGCTCCGGCGCTCGCCGCGCCCACGCCGCACACCCAGGCCCCAGGCGTTGCCACAGTGCAGCGCATGGACTGGCTCACCGACCGTCGAGTCGCGCTGTGGATCGTGTCGCCGTCGATGTCCGCCCCGATCCAGGTGCAGCTGCTGCTTGCCCGGGACTGGAACACCAAGCCGGACGCGAAGTTCCCGGCCCTGTTTCTGCTCGACGGTTTGCGAGCACAGGAGAACGAGAGCGGCTGGACACACGATGCCGGGGCCGAGGCATTCTTCGCCGAGAAGAACGTCAACGTGATCCTGCCCATCGGCGGACAGTCCAGCTTCTATTCGGACTGGCTCACCAAGGACAACGGCGTCAACTACCAGTGGGAGACGTTCCTGACCAAGGAACTGCCGCCGCTGCTCGAGACGCAATGGCGCACCACCAATGTGCGCGGCCTCGCCGGGCTGTCCATGGGTGGCACCTCGGCGATGTTCCTTGCCGCGCGCAATCCTGGTTTCGCGCGCTACGCCGCGTCCTACTCCGGCTTCCTGAGCACCACGTCTATCGGTATGCCGCAGGCGATCTCGTTCGCAATGGGCGATGCCGGCGGTTTCGACTCCGAGGCGATGTGGGGGCTGCCGACCAACCCGGCGTGGGCCGAACACGACCCGTACCTGCTCGCAGACAAGCTGAAGAACATCAGCCTGTACGTTTCCAGCGGCAGCGGGATGACCGGCCCCTACGACCAGGCGATGGGGATCCCCGGGGTCAGTACGAACGTCGCGGGCATGGGCCTCGAGATCCTGTCGCGGCTCACCTCCCAGACCTTTGCGACCAAGCTGAACAAGCTCGCCATCCCGGCGCAGATCAACTACCGGCCCTCGGGCACGCACTCGTGGCCGTACTGGGACTTCGAGATGCGTCAGTCGTGGCCACAGGCGGCGACCGCAATCGGCACGCAGATCGAGAAGCCGCTCTGCGGGGTCGGCGGGGCCATCGGTGGCACGGCCGCGGCCAATCAGTGGCTCGGTGACTGCCTCACCGGCGAATACCAGATACCCGGTGGCATTGCACAAGACTTCCGTTCCGGGCGGGTGTTCTACTCGCCGGTGACCGGCACCTACCCGGTCGCAGGCCGGATCGGCGGCGGTTACGTGGCCGCGGGCGGCCCGGGCGGCGCGCTCGGGATGCCGGCCGGGTTTGAACTCGCGGCACCCGACGGCAAGGGCCGATTCCAGGTCTTCGAGCACGGAATCTCGTACTGGACACCGGAAACGGGCGCGCATGCCGTGCGCGGCGCCGTGCTCGAGGAGTGGGGCCGGCAGGGCCACGAGCGCGGTGCGCTCGGCTACCCGACCGGCGACGAGCGCAAGACGCCGAACAAGGACGGAGCGTCACAGGGCTTCCAGATCGGCACCGTGTTCTACAGCCCTGCAACGGGCGCGCACTCCGTGCAGGGCCTGATCCTCGGCAAGTACGGCCAGATGGGCTTCGAGGACAGCTGGCTCGGCTTCCCGACCACCAGCGAGGCGTCGCTTAAGGACTTCGGCAAGTTCAACCAGTTCGAGAACGGCAATCTCTACTGGAGCCCGCTGTCCGGGGCCTGGGCGGTCCACAACGGGCCGTTCTTCGACGCGTATCGCAGCGTGGGCTTCGAAAACGGCAAGCTCGGCTTCCCGACCAGCGACGAGTTCGACATCCCGGGCGGAAAGCAGCAGAACTTCCAGTTCGGCAACATCACGCTGATCGGCGGCAAGGCGGACGTGCGCTAGCGACGGACGCGCAGTGCGTCTCCCGAGGCGGAGTAGTGGTGCCCGACCCTCTCGGACATGCACAATTGCTTGCTCGGCGAGCAGGGGTGCGTCGGGAATTCGGCACCGTCAGGTGTGGAATGCCTGGATACCAAGTCTGACCGGGCACTTTGCGATGCGTCTGTAGCCTGTACGAAACCGAAAGCATAGGAACCTCGATGCCCCGTAATACCCTGCGCGCGGTCTCGCTTGCCGCGCTGGCCGTCGCTGCCGCTGGTGTGCTCACCGCGTGTGGCGACGACTCAACGGCGACCAGCACACCGACGTCGCTGTCACCTTCGTCCACCACCGCCGCGGCTGAATCGTCTGCGGCACCGGAGGCCACCGGTACTGACGCCATTGGGACCGACGCCCCGCCCGCCGACGCCACCGGAACCGACGCGATCCCGGTGAGCCCCGGCGAGGCCGCGACCGCGCCGCCGGAGACCCCGCAGGCCATGCCGAGCGATTTCCCGGGTCCCGAGGCCGCGCCGATGGGTGACGCGGAGAAGAAGTACCTGGCTGAGCTGAAGTCCGAGGGCATCGAGTACTCCGGCAACGGCGAGAGCGCCGTCGTGATCGCGAACTACGTGTGCGCAGCACAGGAGGCCGGCGAGCCGGACGAGTCGATCGCCGTCAACGTCGGGGCTATGGCGGGTGTCGAGCAGAGTCTGACCGGCGGTGATATGGATCCCGCCGAGGCCGGACAGATCTACATCGACGTCGCGAAAAGCACGTACTGCCTGTGAGTGCCGTTCGAAATCGCCGCCGACGCAAGACTCCAATAGTGCTCGGCCTGCTGGCGGCCGCGTTGCTGCTGGTGATCCTCATTGTGATCATCTGGTACATCGCGGCCGGTCGGCTGCCGAAGCCAGGTGAGGGCCCGCTTCCGGGCCCCACCAAGCCGGATACGCAATCCGCGGCGTGCCCCGATGTGCAGTTCGTCGCGATCCCGGGTACCTGGGAGTCAAGCCCCAACGATGATCCGCGCAATCCGACGGCGGTCCCTGCCGCGTTGCTGAACAACGTCACCGTGCCACTGAACGAACAGTTCCCGGACTCGCGTGTCGACGTGTACACCGTGCCGTACGTCGCGCAGTTCTCGAACCCGATCGCGTTCCCGCCCGATGGCCAGCAGTCCTACAACAACAGCCGCACTGCCGGCACGCACGCGACGACCGATGTGCTTGCCGGGATGCACGCGAATTGCCCGCTGACGAGCTTCGTCATCGTCGGCTTCTCGCAGGGCGCGGTGATCGCCGGTGACATCGCCGCACAGATCGGTGCGGACAAGGGCCCGGTTCCCGCGGATCAGGTACTCGGCGTGACGCTCATCGCCGATGGCCGCCGCGTTCCCGACCAGGCCGTTGCGGTCGGCGCCAACCCGCCCGGTGTCGGCGCCGAGGTCGCGCTCAAGGGTCTCAAAGTTCCCGGTATCACCATGACCGGACCGCGTCCGGACGGCTTCGGTTCCTTGACGGATCGCGTCAACAACATCTGCGCGCCCGGCGATCTGATCTGTGCCGCCCCCCCCGCTGCGCTCAGCCCGGTGAACATCCCCGGCAGCTTGGCCTCGTTGGCCAGCTCCGCGGGCAATCCGGTGCACGCGCAGTACAACACCTTCGTCGTCGACGGCAGCGGTATCACCGCGACGGAGTGGACCGCAGGGTGGGCATCGGAGCTGATAAACGGCGCTCCGCAGCCGGCGCACGAATGAGAATCGGACAGATCTGACCGAATAGTAAGTTGGGTCTGGTCAAGCCGGTTCTCCAAATGTTAACTGTCAGTAGGTCAACACTGGCCGACCCGCTAGAGTGCAGGACGGTCGTGGTGACCTACTGTGCCGTGCAACCCAGGAGATGCCTTAATGACAGCCGCCGAATCGGCCCCCGCTGCGCCATTGCGGAAGTTTCGTTTTGCCGCCGGTGGCGAGGGCAATCCGGAGGAGGGCGGCGCTCGTAAGTTCATCCAGCTTGCGCAGCAGGCCGAGGAATACGGCTTCGACAGTTTCATGATCCCGGACCACATGGGTCCGCAGGTTGGGCCGATCGCCGCGCTGGGTGCGCTGTCCGTTGCCACGGAGAAGATCCGGCTGGGCACGGCAGTCCTCGCCAACGGCTTCCGGCACCCGGCGGTCCTGGCCAAGGACGCCGCCACGATCGACGTTCTGTCGAAGGGTCGCCTCGAGCTCGGCATCGGCGCCGGGTGGATGAAGGAAGAGTTCGACAAGGCGGGCATCGCTTACGACCGGCCGGCGGTTCGGATCGAGAAGCTCGACGAAGCGTTGACCATCCTCGACGTGCTGCTACGCGGCCAGGAGTGCAACTTCGAGGGCAAGCACTACCAGGTGCGTGGGCTCAAAGGCAGCCCGCGTCCGCGCCAGGGTCCTCGCCCGCCGATCGCGGTCGGTGGTGGTGGTCCGAAGATGCTCGCGCTCGCTGCCAAGCACGCCGACATCATCTCCGTGGTCCCACAGACCACGAAGGAAGGCAAGCTCCGGCTGTCGGGTGTCACCATTGAAAAGACCGCCGAGCGGGTCGAGCTGATCCGCAAGGCGGCCGGCGACCGGTTCGCCGACATCGAGCTGAACTGGACTATTACGACCATCGTGATCACCGACGATCGCGAGCAGGTCGCGGAGATGGCGCTCGCCGCCCTGGACAAGGGCTTCCCGCCCAACATGGACGTCGACGTCAAGCTCTCGGTCGAGGAGATCCTGTCCTCGCCGTATATCGCGATCGGGACTTTCGAGGAGATCGCAGACCAGATTCGTACGGTGCGCGCCAAGACGGGCATGTCCTACGTCGGTGTGTTCCCGACCCAGATGGATGCTTTTGCGCCCATCATCACCCTGCTGAAGGGTGAGTAAGGACGGTCTCAGTAACATATTCGGAGGATTCTGCGCTGTTGCAGCGTACGACTGATTTCTTAGCGCGTGCCGGTTCGGCCGGTTTTCCGGGGCCATGGGCTTCCGGCCGAGCGCAGTAGGACAGACCGGGAGCCAGTCTGACTTACGCGGGTGCTGTGGAGGAGTAAAGACACAATGGACAACAAGTTCGACGATTACCTGGATGCCGACGGAAATTTCTTCATTCCCGAGGAGCGAACTCTGGTCGATCACGTCGAAAAGCACACCCGCAACGACGCGAACGATCTCGCCTACCGGTATATCGATTACTCCCGTGAACGCGACGGCGAAGTCCAGGAGCTGACCTGGAAGGAGTTCGGTGTTCGGCTTCGTGCGGTCGCCGGTCGTCTGCAGCAGGTCACCAAGCCTGGCGACCGCGTCGCTGTGCTCGCCCCGCAGGGCCTGGAGTACGTCGTCGCCTTCTTCGCCGCCGTCTACGCCGGCGCCATCGCGGTTCCGCTGTTCGACCCGGAGGAGCCGGGTCACACCGACCGCCTGCATGCCGTCCTCGGTGACTGCAAGCCGACCGCGATCCTCACGGGCAGCAAGTCCGCCGCCGGCGTTCGCCAGTTCTTCCGCTACCTGCCTGCCGCCGAGCGTCCGCGCATCATCGCCGTCGACGCGATTCCGGACACGGTCGCCGACTCGTGGGTGCGACCGGAATTGAGCATCGACGACATCGCGTACCTTCAGTACACCTCCGGCTCCACCCGTACCCCGGCCGGAGTCGAGATCACCCACCGCGCGGTGGGCACCAACGTGCTGCAGATGATCGACGCGATCGAGCTCCAGGAGAACTCGCGCGGCGTCACCTGGCTGCCGATGTTCCACGACATGGGCCTGCTGACGGTCATCCTCCCGGCCATGGGCGGCGCCTACATCACGATCATGTCGCCGAGCGCGTTCGTCCGCCGGCCGAGCCGCTGGATCCGCGAGCTCGCCGCTCATTCCGACGGCGCCGGCACCTTCGCCGCCGCGCCGAACTTCGCCTTCGAGCATGCCGCTGCGCGGGGCCTGCCCAAGGCGGGCGAATCCCTCGATCTGTCCAACGTGATCGGCCTGATCAACGGCAGCGAGCCGGTGACCACGTCTTCGATGCGGAAGTTCAACGAGGCGTTTGCCCCGTACGGCCTGCCGAAGACCGCCATCAAGCCCTGCTACGGCATGGCGGAAGCAACGCTCTTCGTCTCGGCCACCCGGCACGAGGACGAGGCCAAGGTCACCTACGTCGACCGCCACGAGCTGAACACGGGCCGCATGGTCAAGGTCGACGCGACGCATCCGAGTGCGGTCGCACAGGTGTCGTGCGGTTACGTCGCGCGCAGCCAGTGGGCCACGATCGTCGATCCCGAGACCGGCGCCGAGCAGCCCAACGGGCTTGTCGGTGAGATCTGGCTGCACGGCAAGAACATGGGCGTCGGCTACTGGGAGCGCCCGGACGAGACCGCGGCGACCTTCCATGCCAAGCTGACCTCGCGGATTCCCGAGGACAGCCACGCTGCGGGTGCGCCCGAGGACGCCAACTGGATGCGCACCGGCGACTTCGGCGTGTACTTCGACGGGGAGCTCTACATCACCGGGCGCGTGAAGGACCTGGTCATCGTCGACGGGCGCAACCACTACCCGCAGGACCTCGAGTACTCCGCGCAGGAGGCGAGTGACGCGCTGCGTCCCGGCTTCGTCGCGGCGTTCTCGGTTCCCGCCAACGAGCTTCCCCCGCTGGTGTTCGAGCAGGGCAGCCATTCGGGTCTCGGCTCGAAGTACGACGCGGACGACTCCTCCGAGCAGCTCGTCGTCGTCGCCGAGCGCGGCCCGGGCGCCGGCAAGGCGGACCCACAGCCGATCGCGGACACGGTCCGCGCGGCTCTTTCGAGCCGCCACGGCGTGATGGTCCGCGACGTGCTGCTGGTGCCGGCGGGTTCGATCCCGCGGACCTCGAGCGGCAAGATTGCGCGGCGCGCCTGCCGGGCTGCGTATCTCGAGGGCACTCTCCGCGGGGGGTACACCCAGACGGCGTTCCCGGACGCGGTGGACAGCGATGACACCGCCGACTCGGTCAGCCAAGACTGACATCGCACGACTAACACGACACGGTATTTCGAAACGGGGGAATTCGAGACCACGGAATCAGACGGGTAGCTTTAGGGACTAATGGCTGAGAACGAAACTCCCGCGGTGCGGGCCGAAACGGACACGACCGCGGGCACCATCGCGGAGCCTGCGGAGCGACCCGGAGACACCGCGGAGCCTGCGGAGCGACCCGACGGCGCACCCCAAGGTTCTGCGGAAAAGCCCGACCTGACCGTTGCCGAGTTGCGCGAGTGGTTGCGCAACTGGGTCGCGGAGGCGACCGGGCAGTCGATCGATCAGATCACCGTGGACCGTCCGATGGAGGAGTTCGGCCTCGCGTCGCGTGACGCCATCGCACTCGGTGGCGACATCGAGGACCTCACCGGCGTGATTCTGACCGCGACGATTGTGTACCAGCACCCGACGATCGCCTCGCTCGCGAAGCGCGTCATCGAGGGTGAGCCGGACCTGCCGGAGGAGTCGACCGACGCGTCGTTCTACACCTCAGCAGCGCTTGGTGACGCGCACGATATCGCCATCGTCGGCCTGGCCACCCGTTTCCCGAAGGCCGGTCGCTCCCCGGAAGAGACCTGGGAGTTCCTCATCGGCGGCGGCGACGGCATCGGCGATCTGCCCGAGGGTCGCTGGTCGGAGTTCACATCCGATCCGGAGATCGCGGCGGCGGTGGCCGCGGCCAACACCCGCGGCGGCTACCTCGACGACGTCAAGAGCTTCGACGCGGAGTTCTTCGCGATGTCCCCGCGCGAGGTCGAATGGGTCGACCCGCAGCAGCGGCTCGCGCTCGAGCTCACCTGGGAGGCGCTCGAGCACGCGCGAATTCCGGCGAGCGAGCTCAAGGGCACGCCGGTCGGGGTTTTCATCGGAACGTCGACCAACGACTACATGCTGCTTGCGTCCGTCGAGCCGACGAAGACGCACGCGTACACCCTGACCGGTGCCGCGAGTTCGATCGTGGCCAACCGGGTGTCCTACTTCTACGATTTCCGCGGACCGTCGATCGCCGTCGACACGGCGTGCTCGTCGACACTGGTCGCGGTGCATCAGGCCGTCCGCGCGCTGCGCAATGGCGACGCCGATCTGGCCCTCGCCGGTGGCGTGAACATGCTGCTCGCGCCTGCGATCACGCTCGGATTCGACTCGGTCGGCGCGGTCGCGCCGGATGGTCACATCAAGGCGTTCTCCTCGGATGCGGACGGTATGGTGCGTTCCGAGGGCGGCGGCCTGTTCGTGCTGAAGCGGCTCGAAGATGCCGAGCGCGACGGCGACAAGATCCTCGCGGTGATCGCCGGTTCCGCGGTCAACTCGGACGGCCGGTCCAATGGTCTGCTTGCACCCAACCCGGATGCCCAGGCCGACGTGCTGCGCAGCGCCTACCGTGATGCCGGCATCGTGCCGACGAGCGTGGACTACATCGAGGCGCACGGCACCGGCACAATCCTCGGTGACCCGATCGAGGCCGACGCGCTCGGCCGGGTGGTCGGCCGTGGCCGCGATGCGGACAAGCCGGTACTGCTCGGCTCGGTGAAGTCGAACTTCGGCCACATGGAATCCGCCGCCGGCGCTGGGTCGCTCGCGAAAATCGTTCTGGCGCTTCAGGAAAACAAGATCCCGGCGTCGATCAACTACGCCGGACCGAACCCGTACATCGCGTTCGACAAGGCTAACCTGCAGGTGATCCCGGAGGCCACCGATTGGCCGCGCTACAGCGGTCAGGCGATCGCCGGTGTCTCCGGCTTCGGTTTCGGTGGCACCAACGCGCACGTGGTCGTGAAGGAGTACGCGCCGGTCGCGGCCGCGGTGAGCGAAACACCCACTGCCGAGGTCGATTCCGACGCCGAGGTTCTCGACACGGTTGAAGCGTCGGCTGCCGTCGAGTCGAATGTCGAGGCGCCGCAAGAAGTTACGGACGAGGCCGCGGCCGATTCGGAGCGTGAAACGCCGCTGCCGGTGCTGCTCGCGGTTTCCGCCTCGATGCCATCCCGTCGTCGACGTGCCGCAGCCGATCTCGCCGATTGGCTCGAGACCGAAGCGGGCAGCACGACGCCGCTCGCCGACATCGGTCGCGCATTGGCGAAGCGAAACCACGGCCGCTCGCGCGCCGTCGTGCTCGCCGCCACCCACGCCGATGCGATTACCGGTCTGCGTGCCATCGCGAACGGCAAGCCCGGTGCCGGTGTGTTCAGCTGCGATTCCCCTGTCGCGCAGGGTGCTGTCTGGGTCGCGTCCGGTTTCGGTGCCCAGCACCGCAAGATGGGCAAGCAGCTCTACCTCGAGAACGCCGTCTTCCGCGCCGCGATCAACGAGGTCGACGAGCTGATCGTCGACGAGGCGGGCTACTCGATTCGCGAGATGATCCTCGACGACGAGCAGGACTACGACGTCGGCACCTCGCAGGTCGGCATCTTCGCCATCCAGGTCGCCCTGGCCGCGGTGTTGCGCCATCACGGCGCTGAGCCCGCCGCAGTCGTGGGCCACTCGATGGGCGAGGTTGCGGGGGCGTACATCTCCGGCGGTCTCGATCTCGTCGATGCCGTCCGAGTGATCTGCTCCCGTTCGCGCCTCATGGGTGAGGGCGAGGCGCTGCTGTCCGGTGACGACATTCGCCGGATGGCGCTTGTCGAGTACACCTCCGACGAGATCATCGGCGTGCTCGGCGATTTCCCGGATCTCGAGGTCGCGGTCTACGCAGCGCCGACGCACACCGTCATCGGTGGGCCGGAGCCGCAGGTCAACGCGATCGTCGAGCGTGCCGAGGCCGAGGGCAAGCTCGCTCGGGTGCTGGCCACGAAGGGCGCCGGACACACGTCGCAGATGGACCCGTTGCTCGGTGAGCTCGCCGCGGAGCTGGCCGGCCTGGAGCCGAACAAGCTGAAGGTCGGGCTGTACTCCACGGTCGACATGGAGGCGTTCTA
Organism: Aldersonia kunmingensis; assembly: GCF_001646865.1. Lineage (GTDB taxonomy): Bacteria > Actinomycetota > Actinomycetes > Mycobacteriales > Mycobacteriaceae > Aldersonia > Aldersonia kunmingensis. Next base: position 44,945 of record NZ_LRRB01000110.1, read on the forward strand.
CCGCGCAGGTAGCGACCCGGTGCACACCGAGGACTACTGGGTGAAGAACATGCGCCACGCGGTGTACTTCACGAATGCGATCCGTCTCGCGGTCGAGGCCGGCCACAGCACCTACGTGGAGCTCGCTCCGAATCCCGTTGCGCTGATGCAGGTTGCCGCGACCACATTCGCGGCTGGTATGCACGACGCGCAGCTGATCCAGACGCTGAAGCGCAAGGAAGACGAGTCGCTCGGTGTGCTGAGCGCGCTCGCCCAGCTCTACGTGTACGGCCAGAACATCAACCTGCCTTCGCTTTTCGAGGCAGGCGACTACGCAGACATCCCGCGCACCGCGTTCGTGCGTAAGCCGTACTGGATCGAGGCCCAGCTCGGCGGCGGTTCCGGCAACAACCGGATCCCCGGCGCGCGTGTCTCGATGCCGGACGGCCGCCACGTGTGGGAGGTGCTGGCCGGCGTCGTGGGTGACTTCGGTGCCCTCGTGACCGCTGCGGCAGGTCAGGTGCTCAGCGACGCCTCGCTCGGTGCGGCGATCACGCACGCCGACGTGCCCGCTGCAGGCACGCTGACCACGACGCTCACCCCGCATCCGGGTGGCGCCTCGGTGCAGGTGCATGCGCGCGACGCGGCCGAGAACGCGGCCTTCCGACTCGTGTACGACGCGGTTGTCACCGGTGGCCCGGCAGTGCCTGCTGCCGCCGCGCCGGCCCCGCAGCTGCCGGCGTTCGAGCCGGCCGGTCTGGTCGAGGAAGAGCCCGAGGTCATCGAAACCTTTGGCGGCAAGTGGGATCCGGACGGCCGCGAGTCACTCGAAGACCGGCTCGCGTTCATCATCGCCGAGTCGATGGGCTACGCCCCCGAGGATCTGCCGCTCGAGATTCCGCTGATCGAACTCGGGCTCGATTCGCTCATGGCGGTCCGAATCAAGAACCGCGTCGAGTACGAATTCGAAATCCCCCAGCTGCAGCTGCAGGCGGTTCGCGACGCGAACGTGGCCGGCGTGGCCAAGTACCTGCGCTATGCGGTGGAGAACCGCGAAGAAGTGCAGGCCATGGCAGACCAGCAGCAGGCCGAGCGTGAGGCGGCCGCGGGCGAAACTGCCACTGCGCCAACCGAATCTGCGGCGCCTGTGGCAGAGGTTGTAGACACCACGGTCGAGGCTGAGGCGGAAGCGATTCTGGCCGAGGCAGAGACCGGCACGGAGGCCGAGGCGCCCGCTGCGGAGGTCAACACCGCCGACGCGCCCACCGTGCTGAACAGCCAGCAGGCTGCGGCCGAGGCGGCGGGCACGGACGTGCCGCCGCGCGACAATGCCGAGCGGCTGACTTTCGCGACCTGGGCCGTCGTTACCGGCAAGTCCGCGAAGGGCATCTTCAATACGTTGCCGATCCTCGAAGAGGAAATGGCCGAGAAGCTCGCCGAGCGGCTGTCCGAGCGCGCGAAGGCCGAGATCACCGTCGACGATGTGCTCGACGCCGAGACCATCGAGGAACTGTCCGACACGGTCCGCAAGCACCTCGAGGGCGGCTCGATCGACGGATTCGTCCGCAATCTGCGGCCGCGCCCGGAGGGCTCGACCGCGGTACCGGTGTTCGTCTTCCATCCGGCCGGTGGCTCCACCATGTGCTACGAGCCGCTGATGCGTCGCCTGCCTGCCGACACTCCGGTGTACGGCATCGAGCGCGCCGAGGGATCGATCGAGGAGCGGGCCCGGCAGTACCTGCCCGAGCTGCGCAAGATCCAGGGCAACGGCCCGTACGTGCTGTACGGCTGGTCGCTCGGCGGTGTGCTTGCCTTCGCGGCGGCGAAGCTGCTGACCGATGAGGGCGCCGATGTTCGCTGGGTCGGTCTGATCGACGTCGCCCTGCCGTCCGAGGCTCCGGTGGATTCCCCGGCGGAAGTGCGCGCGCGGTTCGAGCGTTATGCCGAGTTCGCGAAGTCGACCTACGGCGTCGACGCACCGCTGCCACTCGACGAGCTGTCGGGAGCGGACGACGAGAAGCAGATTCAGATCATCATGGACATGGTGAAGCTGAGCGGCGCCAAGATCCCCGGCGGTGTGATCGAGCATCAGCGCACGTCGTGGATCGACAACCGTGAGCTTGCGAAGGCGAAGCCGACGCACTACGACGGTAACGTCGTGCTCTACCTCGCCGATCGGTACCACGACGGCGCGATCCAGCTCGAGCCCCGCTATGCGCATCGCGCACCCAACGGCGGCTGGGACAACGACGTGCCGAACCTGACCGTGGTGCAGGTTGGCGGCGATCACCTGCAGATCATCGACGAGCCCTACATCGCAAAGGTCGGGTCCGATCTGACGCAACGTCTGCAGGAAATGAACGAATCGGAGGCCAGCCGGTGAGCTCCACCGCCGAAAAGCTCGCAGAGCTGCGCAAGCGGCTCGAATTGGCGCAGGAGCCGGCCGGTCAGGCAGGCATTGCGAAGCGCGAACTGAAGGGCATTCCGAGCGCGCGCGAGCGGATCACCATGCTGCTCGACAAGGGCAGCTTCGTGGAGGTCGGCGCGCTGGTGAAGCAGCCGGGTGACCCGAACGCGCTCTACAGCGACGGCGTGGTCACTGGTCACGGGTTGATCGACGGCCGACCGGTGGCGGTGTTCTCGCACGACCAGACGGTGTTCGGCGGCAGCGTCGGTGAGATGTTCGGCCGCAAGGTCGCCGCGATCATGGAGTTCGCGGCGAAGATCGGTTGCCCCTTCATTGGTATCAATGACTCGGGTGGCGCTCGCGTCCAGGACGCCGTGACGTCGCTTGCCTGGTACGCCGAGCTCGGTCGCCGCCAGGAACCGCTGTCGGGACTCGTCCCGCAGATCTCGATCATTCTGGGAAAGTGCGCCGGCGGAGCGGTTTACGCGCCGGTCAACACCGACGTCGTCGTGGCGACCGAAGAGTCGTACATGTTTGTGACCGGTCCGGATGTGATCCGCGAGGTCACCGGTGAGGATGTGAGCCTCGAGGAACTCGGCGGCGCGCTCAGTCAGGCGAATTACGGCAACGTCAACCACGTCGCCAAGGACGAGGCGGCCGCTTACCAATGGGTGCGCGAATACCTGTCGTTCCTGCCGTCGAGCTGCCAGGAACTCCCGCCGGTCATCAACCCGGGCCTCGAGCCCGAGACCACCGACACCGACCTCGAACTCAACTCGATCGTTCCGGACGCCGACAATGCCGGTTACGACATGCACGACATCCTGCTGCGCATCTTCGATGACGGCGACTTCCTCGAGGTGGGTGGACAGTCGGCGCTCAACATCATCACCGGGTTCTCCCGCGTGGACGGCCGCAGCGTCGGCATCGTCGCCAACCAGCCGCTGGTCAACGCTGGCGCGCTCGACGCGGCTGCTTCGGACAAGGCCGCGCGGTTCGTGCGCATCTGCAACGCCTACGAGGTTCCGCTTATTTTCGTGGTCGATACCCCCGGCTTCCTGCCTGGAGTCGAGCAGGAGAAGGTCGGCGTGATCAAGCGCGGCGGCCGTTTCATCTTCGCGTTCGTGGAGGCGTCGGTCCCCAAGGTCACCGTTGTCGTGCGCAAGGCCTATGGCGGTGCCTATGCCGCAATGGGTTCCAAGCAACTCGGCGCGGACGTCAACTTCGCCTGGCCCACCGCGCGCATCGCGGTGATGGGTGCGGAGAGCGCGGTAAGCATCATCGGCCGCCGCCAGATCGCCGCAGCCGCACCCGAGGACAAGGCCGCCGTTCGGCAGCAGCTGATCGATTTCTACAACGCGACCATGGCCACCCCGTGGATCGCGGCCGAGCGCGGCTACATCGACGCCGTCATCGAGCCGTCCACCACGCGCCTCGAACTGCGCAAGGCGCTGCGTCTGTTGCGGGACAAGGAAGTCATCAAGAACCCGCGCAAGCACCACCTGCTGCCGATCTAGGGCAGACAGCTTTCAGCGAGCCGCATACGCATTGGCGTGTGCGGCTCGCTGCTTTAGTGTTGCGGTCGCCGCGCCGCCCGGGCCGCACACTTCCTGATCACCAAAAAGTGTGCGGCGAACTGGAGTTCAGCGGACCTGCACAACTCCGGTGCACGACGTCGACGGAACACCCCACAGCGCATGCCAATTGAACGCGCTGAGAGTGAGCTCTACCGGTCCGGGACCACTGACGAAATGGAACCGGCCCGGCTGGCCGCCGGGGTAGCCGACGAGTTGCGTTGTGAACTCTGTCCCGGATGCTCCGGTAGCGGGGTTTCGCCAATCGAGCCGGGCCTGGGATTGGTAGCCGCCCGCGAAGAACCAGAGGCTCGCGACGTCGCGAAGTGCGAGCGTGACCGTACCGGATTCGTTCTGCTCCACCCACAATCGCGCCGGCGCGTATGGCTGATCGACGATGAACGGGCTGGGGCCGAGGCACCGCGTCATCGGCAGTTCGGTTTCGGCGCTTGCGCTGCCGGCCCCAACGATCACGATTCCGGCGGCCAGAGTCATCGCTGTGGCGGCCAGGCGGACGAGTGTGCGGTGCATTCGTACTCCCTCGGGCGAGTCGGTAACGGTATGTCCGGTTCAGCGTCGAATGACGTCTCTCGAAGCTACCGCGAGCCGCACACCTTCTGTCGGTCCGCACACGAAACTGCGCCCCGCAGCGTGGCGGATCGTCGAAAAGTGTGCGGCGATGGGGCGCGATCCTGCTTACGGCGCAGTGCTTTCCGCCTTGCGTCGGACGGTGCTGGCCACGCGAACGAGGGCCTCGAGGTCTGCGTCGACGATCCGGAACAGCCAGTGCGCGGCACCGATCGCGACGGCGCCAACCACGCCGAGTCCGATGAGCGATCCGGCGACCGAATACAGGTCTTCTTGGTCGAGGAAGGCGATCCCGATCGCGATACCCACCGGCGGGATGAGCGCCGTGTAGAGCAGCATTTGCCGGCAGCGGCGCGCAATGCGGTGTAGTTGCACGGCATCGTTGGATGTCGTTGTCCCGTAGGTCAACAACGCCGGGTAATACCACCGAACGACATGCCAGGTGACGAAGAAGAAGGGGAACACCGCGCCGATCGCCCCGGCTACGACATGTGAGGCGAAGATGTTGATGAGGAACGTCGCAGGTAAGTCGGCTTCGAGCAGCACCACCAGTCCGGATATTGCGAGTGCGCAGATCCAGCCGACGAAGGTCAGCAGAGCCATGCGATCGGCGCAGACCAGGGTGTCGTGGCGAGCGCGGGCGAGGGCCGTCGGGTCGTAGCGTTTGCCTTTGCGCACGCCCCACGGAACGGTGATCACGTTGCGACAGACGTAGGCGATAAGGCCGCCGAACAGCGGGACGATCGTGGCGAGAACGACCAACTGCATTGTGTTGAACAGCGATTGCGCGTTGCCCGTCAGGTGAGCATCGAGCAGCTTCACGTTGTGGCCGAACACGTAAGCCGCGGCGAGCAGTTGCCCGACGACGAGTGCGGTCGTGGCTACGGGAATCGGTTGCAGTGCGAGCCGCTCGCGAACGCTTCCGCGCGGCGGGTCCACCAGGTTGCGGGCGCGATCATCCAAGCACAGGGCGAACTGCTGCGCGAGCTCCGCGCTCGACGCCCACCGATACTCCGGCTTGGGAGCAAGGCAGGTCAGCAGGACTCGTCGCAGCGTCGCGGGGCAGTCCTCCGGGAGCTCGTCCAGCCGGTCCTCGGGAATGCCGCCGCGACGCAGGGTCAGCATTCGTTCCAGCGAGGTGGAGGAATCACCGGCCCGCGTCTCGTCGTCGAAGGGCCGTCGCCCCGTCAGCAGCTCCCACAGCATCACGCCGAGCGCGTAGATATCGCTACGACCATCGAGGCTCGCGGCCGACGTGGGTAGGTGCGGGTGGCACGCCTCGAGCTGCTCGGGGGACATGTAGGCGAGCGAGCCGCCGAAGTATGCCGCCGGACTCGCGCCCGGGATGTGCTTGTCGAAGCTGATATTGAAATCGGCGAGCTTGGGCGTGCAGTCCACCGCCAGCAGCACATTGGCGGGTTTGATATCGCGATGCAGCACCCCGTGCTGGGCCGAATAGTCGAGCGCCTCGGCGAGGCATTTCCCCAGCCACGCGACGGTTTCCGGCCAGGACAATCCGGCAATTTTCGCACGCGACGCGGGCTCGGCCCCGAGCGCACCCTTCTTGTTCAATGCTGCGTCGACGGACGCGAACAGCAATTCGGCGCTCCGCTCATCCGGCGGGGTTCGCGATGCGCGTTTGAGCAGATCGAGCATCGTGCCGCCCGGCACGAACTCCATGTACATCAGTTTCAAATCGCGCTCGGTCAGCAGGCGCTGGTCGAATACGCGAACGATGTACGGGTGATCGAGCTGCGCGAGAGTCTCTGGCTCGGTGCCGTGATTGCGCGAAATCTTTAGCGCGACCAGGCGCCGCATCGAACGCTGCCGGGCGAGGAAGACCCGGGCGAAGGCGCCGCTGCCGACGTCGAGCAGGAGATCGAAGTCGTCGATATCGTCACCGATTTCGAGCTCATTCAGTGGGTCGACTGCGCGTGGAGACATGATCAGCGTGCTGCGATAGTCACCGGCAGCCAGTCGCTGCCGAAGCATGTCATCGTATGCGGCGGGGTCTACGTCCACACCGGCGAGGCGCAGGCAATGAAACTCCTCGTACTGCAGATCGGGCGGCAGCGGCGCGCCCTCCAACTCTGGGAAATCCGCCAGATACTCGGTCAGCCGTTTCGGGTTGGAGCGTCGCGATCGGTGCTGCATATCGACCTTGATCAGCTCGATCAGGCATACGGTCCGGGTGTCCGACGAGTCCGGCAGATAGGCGCCGAGTTCTGGCGCATCCGATTCGCTCCACGCCTCGGCGAACCGAGCGATCGCCGCGGCCAACGTCACCTGCGTTATCGCTGCGGGGCGCGTCGCGTCCACGTCGTTGGTATCGGTGAGCAATTCGAAGTCGTTTTCCATCGCCGGAGTCCTTCGCGCAGTATCCGCAAATCGTATTCGGCGCCACCCCGGTGCGGCCCGAAACTCCCACGACTGCAAACCGGCCCGGATAACGTGACTACGTCGGGATACCTGCACGGGAGGATCGCCGCGATGCCGCGCCGCATGATCGGACTCGGACATGAGTGATCCGGCAGCGACGTTGGCCGTCTCGCGTCGTCGATGGGTTTCCCTGGCCGCCACCTGCACCGCGGCCGGCCTGGTGTGGCTCGCGTTCGCCGATCTGGCGGTGGCGATCCCGAATATCGCCGACGAGTTCCACTCCAGCCTGTCCGCGCTGCAATGGGCGAACAATGCCTTCGCCCTGGTAGCGGGCTCACTCGTGATCGCCTGCGGCAAGTTCGCCGATGTGTACGGGCGGCGCCGAATGCTGCAGCTCGGCCTCGCGCTCTTCACCGGGTTCTCGGTAGTGGCCGCACTCGCGCCCGACGTGGGCACACTGGTCATCGGTCGCGCGCTGATGGGCGTCGGCGCGGCACTGATCCTGCCGGCGAGCCTGGCGATCATTCCGCCGCAGTTCTCGGGCCGCGCGCAGCTCACCGCCTTCGGGGTCTGGCAGGCCGTGGCCTGGGGAGGCCAGGCCGTCGCGCCCGCGATCGGCGGCGTGATCACCGACGTGCTCGACTGGCGATGGCTGTTCTGGATCAACCTGCCGCTCGGTATCGCCGCATTTGCGGTGGTGCGCGTGTTCACGCCGGAATCCAAGGACGAGGAGGCGTCGAGCCGCGTGGACTGGGTCGGCCTCGTGACCATCGGCCTCGCAGTATTTGCCCTGCTCTACGCGCTCACAGACGGACCGGACGTCGGTTGGGCGAGTCCTCTCGTCATCGGTCTGCTGGTGGCGACGGTGGTGCTTGCCATCGCCTGGGTGCTGGTGGAGCAGCGGGTTCGGGAGCCGCTGGTGGATCTGTCGCTGTTCCGGCTGCGGCCCTACGACGGCGCGTTGACGGCGAACCTGATGATGAACCTCTCCTACGCGGGCCTGAGCTATCTGCTCGTGTTGTGGCTCCAGAATGTGCGCGACTACAGCCCGATCGAGGCCGGCCTGATGTTGTTGCCCGCCACGGTCGGCATCTTCGCGTTCATTCCGCTCGGCGGCAGGCTCGATGCGAGTCGCGGTGGCCGGTTCCCCGTGGTGATCGGCCTGGCGGTGCTGGGGATCGGGCTGGCAGTCTTCGGCGCGCTCGAATCGGACACGACGCTCTGGCTCATCGGCGGCGCTCTTGTCGTCGTGGGCGTGGGACTCGGATTGTTGTCCACGCCGATCTCCAACACGGCCGTCGGGGATGTGCCGCAGGATCTCGCCGGAACCGCGGCGGGCGTGTTCAAGATGTCCAGCATGGTCGGCGGCGCGCTGGGCGTCGCACTGTTGTCGGCGTTCGCGCGGGGATTCGCGGAGAGCGATGCCTCGAGCGCATTCGAAAAGGCCGGGCTCGATCAGGCGGACCTCGACCAGGCGGAGAGTGCGCTGGTCAACTCAGCGTCCTTCTCGGACGCCATCAAATCGCTGCCCTCCGATATTCAGGGCGCGGTCACCTCGGCGTCGATCGACGCCTTCTCCACCGGGCTGAGCCGGGCGATGGCCGTCGCCGCGTTGCTGGTCCTGCTCGCCGCGGTGGCGGTCTCGGCCATCTGGCCCCGGCGGGCCAACAGGGTGCGGGAGCCGGACTAGAACACCCGCAGCTGGCCGGGCGACCAGAGACCGGACCGGCGGGCTTCGCCGGTGTCGATCTGTGCCGGCGTCTCGGTCGGATTGAAGCGGTCGTAGCGCTCCAACGAGCCCCAGTCGCGCGCCCAGTCGTCCTTCAGGTAGGTCGGCACCGTCACCGCGGCTGCGAGCATCTCCGTGAAGCCAAGCGGGCCACCGAATTCCGCGGCCTGCCAGGTGTCCGTCGAGCTCACCGCGAGCGGGCGGTCCGGCAGGATGCGGTAGTTCGGCATCTCCGCCACGCCGTACTCGTGGAAGAACGGCCGCTGGCACGGGAACTGAAGGCCGACCGCCCAGTCCAGCAGCACCGGCTGCTCACTGCCGATGGAGTCGTTGAGCGACATCAGCTTCGGCAGGCGCGGGGGAGTGAACGCCAGCCACTGGTCGCCGGTCAGGTTCGGGTCGTTCGCGACGATCCGGACCACGTCCGCGTCCGGAGCGATCTCGTCCAGCGGCACCCGCAGATTCCGCCACGACGGCGCCGGGCCGACATCGCGCGGCAGGTAGTTGCCGAGGTGCTGCACTGTGCCATCCGGCAGACGCTTGCCGTAGTCGACGGTCAGCGACTGTCCGTAGGTGGCCGCACCGGTGTCGTCCACCGACCAGATGCGTCCTGCGGCCGAAATCACCACGAGCGGTGACTCTTCCGAGCGCGGCGGCAGTTGGTACCAGCTCGACACCAGCGATGCCGGCTCCTGCACGCCCGGCTGGTAGCTGCCGAGCACCGGCGTGGTGGCGGGGTCGAGGCCGAACGGCAGTTTCGCCGTACTGCCAGTGACGCCGCGCACGCCAGTGCCGCCGCTCGTGCCCGCGCTCTCGCCCTCGGCGAAGGCCGGTCCGACGCTCTGATTGTCGGTGTTGCCCTGGCCGGGCTTCACCTCAACCGCGTCCGCGCTGATGTCCTCGGGAACGCCGTTGGGGCTGAAGCCAACCGGGTTGCCTCCGCCGAGCGGATCGTTCGGGTTCTTCGGCGGATGTGCCGGATCGATCAGCGGAACGAGGTTGCCGGAGTTCGGATTCGATTCCACCAAAACGTCATTCGCGAGCCCACAGCTATCGCCTGCCATAGCGGCGAAGTTCGAGCGGGTAAGTGAGTACGCCGGGTACTGCCCAACCGCGCCCTTCACCAGCGAAAGCACCTCGAACAACACCATCAGGCCAGCGATCACGGTCAGTGGCGCGGCCGCGAACGTGCGAATCCGCCTGCCCTTGGCGGTATCGGCCTTGGCCGGTGGCTCCGCGTAACCCTCACGCAGGTACTGCCAAGCCACGACTCCGAGCGCGGCCAGGAACAGCACCAGCATCAGCGTGTTCGACTGGTAGCCCTGCAGTGACACCCGCTTGTCGAACCACGGCACGCCGTAACTCGACACGTACCAATAGCCGTTTATGCCAGAGAACGACAGCGCCAGCACGAAGAGCAATGCGGCCAGGAAGATCGAGCGGTTTCGCCGTGAGCGCAACGCCGTTGCCGACACCACGACCGCGGTGAGCGCCGCCAGCGAACCGGCGATGCCCGCGTACGCCCCGAAGTGGTGGGTCCACTTCGTGGGGTTGAACATCATGAAGAAAATCGTGCCGAACACGATGCCCATGAGCCGCCACGCCGGACCGGACGCGACGCCCGGAATCCGCTTGCGGCGCAACAGCACCAGCATCGTGGTGAACAGGCACAGCAGCATCGTGAGGAAGGCGAAGCGCCGCGACAGTGAGCCGTCCACGGTCTCGACGAACAGGTAGTAGTAGCGCAGGAAGTCCTCGTACCAGGCCAGGTTCGGCCCGGTCAGCTGACGTACACGGTTCGCTTCCTGGATACCGGCGAAGGTCTGGTCGCCGTAGACGACCACGAGCACAAGCAATCCCGCGGACGCGATCGGCGCGAGCAGCGGCCAGGTGCCGACCAGTCGGCGGCGGCGAACCACGATCCGGGTGAGCGGTCGGATACCGGCGATCAAGGCGGCGACACACATCAGGCCGGTCGGTGCGGCGGCAAGGGTGAACGCACCAATCAGCACCGCGACGCCGGCGGGCAGCAACCGTCCGGTGGCGATGGCGCGCTCGATCGAGCACCAGGTCAGCAGGGCGCCGAGGGCAACGATCGGCTCGGGGCGCAGACCGTTGTTGTACGGCAGCCAGAAAGCGAGGAATACCAGCGCGCCGGTCCACAGTGCGATGCGGTTGTTGCGGACCGCCCGGCCGAGGCGCGGCACCACCTCGCGGCTGATCACCATCCAGCACAGGATCGCGGCGATGAGGGCCGGCAGGCGCATCCACGGGCTCGCCGTGGACACCTTCGCGAACAGTTCGAGCACGTCGTAGTACCACCCGAACGGCGCCTCGGGGACGCCGTACCAGCGGAAGTAGTTCGCCATGTACCCGGCATGCGGCGCGACGCGCGCCATGTTCAGCAGGTAGCCGTCGTCGGAGGTATTCGCGCCGACGAAATGCCACAGCACCAAGACGCCGGTGACCACACCGTCGACCGCCGTGGGACGCAGCCAATGCGCCGGGAGGAACCGCCGGTGGCCGCGGCCGTCGACGCCATCGAGCCTGGCCAGGGCAGCAAGCGCGAGCAGCGTGCACAGGCCGGCGCCGAACATCGCGATGAGCTTGATCAGGGTCGGCGAGGTGGAGAACCGCGAGTCGACGTTCATGGTGAAGTCGAGCCGCGGCGGGACCGGACCCTCGAGATCGGTGAACACGCCGACCACCTGGGGCCGAAGGTCGCCCTTCAGCTCGCCGGCGACGGGCTTTCCGGTCTCTCGGTCGGTCAGTCCCCGGAACTCGGCTGTGGTCGAGTTGATGTCGGAGTTGATGACGAGTTCCGAGCACTCACCCATTCGGGCGCGATCGGCGCTGGCCACCACGACATTGCGATCGAGAACGTCGACGGTCGTCTCGGAGGCGCGCACGAACATCGCCTCGAGCGGCGCGCCCGTCCCCTGGGCCGGGGCGGTCGCGAGCGCGATGCCGCCGCGGGCGGGCAGTGACGAGATCGCCGAGCACGGGATGGTCGCGGACAGATCGAGCGGCACCTGCGACATGAGCGGTGCCTCGACATCGGTGAGCGAGCCGTTCTGCGGCCAGCTCACCGCCGACGTGGTCTGGACGACCGGCAGGAACGGGGTTGCGATCGCCAGGATCGCGCCGAGCAGGCCCGTGACAATCGCAATCAGTCGCGCAGTTCGGTATTGCGCCCGAATTTCGGCGGGGTCTTGCTGGGCCGAGGGCTGCTCAGCCGAGGCCGGAGGCTCGGCTTGCGGGACTGTCACGACGTCGGGCACGGTTCACGATGGTAGCCGTGGTCACTCCACCCTGATCCGATCGGGACGCCAGAGCCCGCTACGCGTCGTTTCGGTCGTGCTGACCTCGGCAGGAACCGTATCCGGGTCCTTCGGATCGAAGCGTTCCAGCGATCCCCAGTCACGCCGCCAGTCGTCGTTCAGGTAGGTCGGCATGGTCTCCGCGGTGAGCAACAGCTCGGTCCAGCCGAGCGGCCCGCCGCCGATATCGTCCTGCCACGCATTGGTCGCGTCCGCGCCAACCCGGTCGGGCAGGATCCGGTATTCAGGGACCTCGGCGACGCCGTTCTCGTGATCGAACGGACGCTGGCACGGGAAGGCCAACCCGACGGACCAGTCCAGCAGCACCGGCACCTCGTGCCCGATCACCGAGTCGAGCGTTTCGAGATGCGGCACGCGCGGCGGTGTGACGGCGACCCACTGCCGCTGGGTGATGTCGTTGTCCACGGCGACAATGCGCACCGCGTCGGCGTCCGCCGGGATATCGGCGAGCGGCACGCGCAGGTTCCGCCACGACGGCGACGGGCCGATGTCCACCGGTGCGATCGCACCCTGCAACTCGACGCCGGTCGCGGTGCGGGTGCCGTATTCGACGCGCACCTCCTGGCCGTACTTGACCACGCCGTCGGCATCCACCGACGCGATCCGCCCGGCCGCGGTGATGGCAAGGATCTTGTCGTTCGGGCCGAGGTCCGAGCGATCCAGTCCGTACCACTGGGTGGTCAGCGACGCCGGATGCTGCGCGCCGTCGGAGTAGCTGCCGAGCACCGGCACCTGTGCCGGGTCGAGGCCGAACGGCAGCGAGACGTTGCTGCCGTTGATGCCCACGTTCTGCTCGGTGCCACCACCGGTACCGGCTCCGGTGATATCGCTCGTGCGAGTCGTCTCATCGCTGACGGAGTTCGCGCCACCCGCGGCCCTCTCCTCCTCGTCGGCGGTGAGGTCGCCCGCGACGCCATCCGGGGTGAAGCCCGTGTTTTCCGCGCTCCCGGGCGGGCCCGCGGCAAGCCCATCGCCGACCGACCCGGTCAGTGGTCGCAGCATCGTGGAGTTCGGGTCCTGCTCGACGAGCACCTCGTTGGCCAGGCCGCACGTGTCACCGGCGACCGCACGCACGTTGCCCGCGGCGAGCGAGTAGGCGGGCTCCTGCGACACCGTGGCCTTGACGAAGGACAGCACCTCGAAGATCACCACGAAGGCGGCGGCGATGGTGAGCGGTATGGACGCCCAGCGGGCGAACCAGCCGTTCGGCTCGTTGCGGTCCGTCCGGTACGGCTCGCGGAAGTGCTGCCAGGCGGCAACGAGCAACAACAGCAGGGTCAGGCCGAGGAACGCCGTCGACAGGCCTTTGCCCGCGATGGATGGCGACTTGTCCCACCACGGCACGCCGTAGCTGGACACGTACCACCAGCCGTTGGAACTGGTGAAGCAGATCGCCAGTACGAACGTCACCGCGGCCGCGAACAGCGTGCGGTTGCGTGGTGACCGAATGCTCGCCTGGCTGACCGCCACCGCGGCGAGCGCACCCAGCGATCCAGCCAGGCCGGCGTACACGCCGAAGTGATGGGTCCACTTGGTCGGCGTGAGCATCATCAACAGCAGCGAGGCAAAGACGATGCCGAGGATGCGTGCCGACGGGCCGCGCGAGGTTCCCGGGATGCGACCGCCCTTGCGCAGCACCTGCAACGTGCAGACGACGAGGCACAGCAGCATGACGAACACACCGAACCGGCGGGCCAGCGAGCCATCGGGGGAGACGGTCATCAAAGCGTCCCAGCGCACCCGCTCGTCGAACCACACGACGTTCGGGCCGACCGCGGTGCGCACCCGCGTCGCCTCCATCACGGAGGCGAGGGTCTGGTCGGCGAAGATCACGACGAGTACCAGCGCGCCTGCGGCGAGGATCGGCGCAACCAGCGGCGCGTAGGCGCGAACAGCAGGGCGGAAGCCCTGCCCGTTCTCGAAGCCGTGCGCGCGCTTGATGAGGATCTGCAGCAACGGCCGGGATCCCGCGAGCAGGGCGGCAATACAGATCAGACCGGTCGGGCCGGCCGCGAGCGAGAACGCTGCGATGAGCGCCGCGATGGCAGCGGGCAGCAGCCGGCCGGTGGCGATCGCGCGTTCGATCGAGCACCAGGTGAGCAGGGCGCCGAGCGCGATCACGGGCTCGGGGCGCAGGCCGTTGTTGTAGGGCAACCAGAAGGCCAGGAAGATCAGCCCGCCGGTCCACAGCGCGATGTGACTGCTGCGTACCGCGTTGCCGAGCCGGGGCAGCACCTCGCGGCTGATCACCATCCAGCACAGGATCGCGGCGATCAGCGCGGGCAGGCGCATCCACGGGCTCGCGGTGGATACCTTCGCAATCTCTTCGAAAACGTCGTAGTACCAGCCGAACGGCGCCTCGGGCACGCCGAACCAGCGGAAGTAGTTGGCCATGTACCCGGCGTGGTCGGCGACCCGCGCCATCGTGAGGATGTAGCCGTCGTCCGAGGTATTGGCGCCGATGAAGTGCCACAGCACGAGCACACCGACGACGACGCCGTCCACCGCGTTGAACCGCCACCAGTGCGACGGCAGGAAGCGGCGGGCCCGGCGGCGGTCGGTGCCGTCGAGGATGTGCAGCGCCACCAATGCGGCGATCGTGCCCAGGATCGCGAGTGCGATGACGATGATCTTGAGGATGCTCGGGCTCGACGTGAACCGGGAGTCGATTTCCAGGTGCGCGTTCGCACCGCTCAGCTGATTCGAGTCCAGATCGGTGAACAGGCCCACCACCTGCGGGCGGACATCCCGATCGACCACCGACCTGAACTCGCTGCCGTCCTCGCGTGTCACGCCGACGAACTCCGCCGTTGTCGCGGACGCGGTGGAGTTCACGGTCACCTCGCGACAGCCCGCAATCTCCGAGACCGGCGCGGACAGCAGCGGGATATCGCGCAGCAGCACCTCGGCGGTGGCGGGCTGGCCGCCGGAGCCGGGAACGACCCGCACAGCGAGGCCCTTGCTCGTGGACTCCCCGGACTGCGGAGGGATGGTGGAGAACGCGTTGCCGCCCGTCGCGGCCTCGTCGGCACTGCCGCCGTCTGCACCGAGAGCGGCGAGAGACGCGCACGGGATGGTCGCGGTCAGCGACTGCGGAACGTAGGACACCAGCGGTGACTCGACGCTCGTCGCGCCCGCCTGCGGCCAGTCGATCGATGCCTGCTCCTGCTGCACCGGCAGCAGCGGGGTGAGGATTGCCGCCAGCACGGCGACGAGTCCCGCGATGAGCGCGATCAGACGGGGGACGCGCAGATCGCGCGAATCACGAACAGACACAAGCCCCGATGGTATGGGAGGTCGTTCGCGGCACCCATCCGGCGCACTCAAACTCGGCGGTGATCACGAGCAAATGGCCTGTGCGCCGGAGGCTATACCTGCATGCCCGCGTTCGAGAGACGTCGTCAGCGCAGGCCGCGCACGTCCCACACGCGAACCCCGTCAACGGCGACACCGTCGTTGCCGAGCAGATCGGTCAGCGTTGATACCAGTGCCTGGCGGTGCGGGGTCCGCGGCAACACCACCATGTCGGCACGCCAGAACCGCAGATCCTCGCGCGCGGTCGCCTTGGCCTGCTCATCGATGGGCGGCACATCACCGGTCGCACCGACGCGGGCGAGGAGCAGCGCGGTCGGCCGGTCGTCGGGCCCGTACTTGCCCTTCTTCTCCGCGCCGGCCGGGCCGACGAAGTAGCCACCCGCGATCGGATAGGCGAATCCGGCGTCACGCTGCCAGCGCAATCCCGCGGCATCCTCGGGGCGCGGCAGCGGCACAGTGACCACCGAACCGCCGCTGCTGAACTGCTGCCACGTCCCGTCCGCGAAGAACGCGGGCGTTTCCGATCGGGTGACGACCGGCAATGGGGTTGGCGTGAGCGGCACCAGAGCAACCGTGAGCCCGATGAAGACGGGGACCGCGACATAGGCCGAGCGCATCGCGCGGTCCACTGCCAGGGCGAGCAGCACAGCGATCGCGGGGATCGCGGCCATCGCGAAGCGGGTCTCGAGCACCGACTCGAGCAGTGGGTAGTGCGCGATCCACTGCCAGGGCAATTCGATCCCGGTGACGTGGTTACCGATCTTCAGCTCGGCGCCGAGCGAGATCACCCCCATGACGAGCAGGGTCACCGTGGCCGCGCGGGCGGGCCGGTTGCGCCACAACCACACCGCGAGGATGGCGATGAGCGCGAGCAACGGCCAGCCGAAGTAGGCGTTCTCCTCGGTCGGATTGATCGAGACGTTCTGGCCTGGCAGCAGCACGCCGCCGAGGGATTCGGACGGGAACTGGATGAGCGACTTGAGGTCGTTGCCCATCTGGCCATGGTCGATATAGCGGTAGCTCTGCGGTCCGAGGAACTGCCACCACAGCGGCAGCGCGGTGATGGCGATGGCGAGCACCGCGGCGAGCGCAACCGGTGGAACGATCCGGCGCAGCGCGACGAGTCCGGCTACCGGCCGGTGCACGTGGTAGACGAGCGCGAACAGCGCGAACCCGATGGCGAACAGCAGCAGCGGTTCCTCGCCGAGCAGGATCTGCGCGGCCACCATGACGCCGAGCAGCAGTCCGTCGCGCAGCACCGATCGCACTGTCGGCGTGCGCCGGCTCATCCGGATGATCAGCAGCGCGGTCAGCGGCAGCAGGAAAAGCACGACGAAGTTCGGGTGCGCGTTCGCGTGCGACACCATCGCCGGCGCGAATCCGCAGAACAGTCCGCCGATCGCCGCGGCGAACCGGGACGAGACGAGTTCGCGGGAGAACAGCCAGTACCAGCCCAGTGCGGTGCCGAACAGTCCGACGGTGAGCACAAGGACGTAGGTCGTCGTGGGTCCGAACAACAGCGTGAGCGGCGCCAGCGGGATGCTCACACCGAACATCGCGGTGTTCGCCATCATGTTCACCCCGAGCGGGTGGTTCTGCAGCGTCGTACCGAGCGGGTTGTCGAGGTGCGCCACCGAATGGGCCGTGACTGCGAAGAACCACTCCCACATGGTCTGGTCCTGGCCACTCTTGACCAGGTATCCGCCCTGCAGGTCGCGCCACTGCCGGTTGAGGACGAACACGGCGAGCGTGAGGAAGGTGAGCGTGACAATGGTGTCGGGACGATCGAGCCGCCACCAGCGGCGAGGGACCCGAAGCAGGCTTTTCGCGCGGGTTTCGGTGGCGGTCTGGACCGGAGGTGCGATCAGGATAGGCGCGGCGTCAGCCACGGCCTCCGTCTCCCGCATTCGTCCCCCCGACGTCTCGTTTCGATAACGGTCCGGGGATCCAGGCTACAGGCGCACGGGCTTTCGGGCGGACTAACGACGAACTACCAGCACGAACGGGCCGATCTCGGTGACCTCGAAGCGGGGGTCGTCGAACAATTCCTTCGGGAACGTCACGGTGTACCGCCGCACGTTCGGATCGTTCGGGTAGACGTCCTCGGCCAGCCGGAGCGTGAAGCCGTCCTCGCTCTGCCGGAACAGGATCGCGTCGGGCCCGCGCCACGGACTCGCGTCGAGCGCGGCGATGAGCTCGTCGGCGGTCTGCAGCTCGCTCCAGCGCGCGATCGCTGCGGCGCGGCCGTCGAAATCGCCGAGCGGATTCGCATAGTGCGAGGTCAGTGCCTGGAACCCGTAGTAGGGGTAGTACGAAAGGAACGAGATGTCCGCGGTCAGCACCACCGTCTCGTTCCGCGGCCGGGGCAACTGCTCGGTCAGCAGGCGATCGATCTCGGCGTAATGCGACACCGCCGACGGCGGGCGCTGATCTGCGCGCACGCCGTCACCGTCGGTGTCGGTGTAAGCGGTGGTGATCTCCGGGGTCAGCGTGTGCGGGATGTCCTGGGCGAACGCCGCTGCGCCGAGTGCCCCCACGATGGCCACCGCCGCGCGGAATCGCGGGGGCTCACCGAAGAACTGGTACAGCGCCCGGGAGGCCTCGAGGAAACCGAAAACACCGGCCGCCGCGAGCAGCGCGAGCAGGATGGGCTCGAGCCGGAACGAGAGCAGCGTGTTGCCGAGCGCGGTGAACGCCATCGACGCGAGCACCCACAGGTAGAGCGCGACGACACCGATACCGAGCGCCTGGGCGCGCCGAGAAGTGGCGCTGCGGAACACCAGCCACAGCGTGCCGAGCATGCACAACGCACCGAGCAGCGACGGGTCGAGCATCGGCAGCGGGAAGTGCGCACCGGCATCGGGCAGGTAGTGGGTCGCGGTGCCGCTCCCAGCCGGGCGCGTGGTGCGCAGTTCGAGCAGGTAGGGCAGCCACACGATGAGCGCGACGAGCAGGGCGATCGCGCCGATGATCGCGAGCCGCAGCGCGGGCGGCACCACGCCGCGCCACCAGCCGTTGCGCCGGACCCCGGCGGCCGCGGCAACCACGGCCATGGTGGCGACAGCGAACGCGGCGAAGCCGGCATAGAGCGTGTAGAACGTCGCGGCGAAGCCGACGAACAGACCCGTTCCTACGGTGGCGGCCCAGCCGACGTGCGCCCCTGCCTCCGGCCGGTACAGCGCACCCCAGGCCAGGATCAGCACTGGTCCGAGTAGCAGCGCGATCACGGCGCCGTACGGCTCGGGTGATCCGAACGCGAGCAGGACCGAGGTCACTGCCGTGGCGGTCACCACCGCCCAGTCGGCGCGGATGAGTTCTGTCCACAGCACAAGCGCGACCACCGCAACGACGGCGAGCGAGCCGATTGCGTACGGCTTGAACACTTCCCAGCCGTCCATGCCGAACACGTTCGCCACGCGGCCGCCGATCCAGAACCAGCCGGCGGGGTAGTACGGCGGCAGGTCCGCATACGTCATGTCGTGTAGCGCGGCGGAATCCGTGAGCCGGGTCAGGTACTCGGTGCGAAACTGCTGGTCCACCGAGATGCCGAGCAGGTAGAGCTTCGTCGCGGACAGCGGCATGCCGAGCGTCACGGTTACGAAGCCCGAAAGGCCCGCCCAGGACAGCACTTTCGCAAGTGGGCGGCGGCGACCCGAGCGGATCAGTGCGATCGAGATGCCGAGCACCGCGAGCGCCGCGACCTGGCCGACCGTGGTGAGCGCCTTGGTGACGTTCGAGGAATTGAATGCCGGCCAGTCGACGATCGAGAACGCGATGAGGCCGATCGCGGCCACAATCGCCGAGACCACGGCAGCGGCCAGCGCCTCGCCAACTGCTCCCACCGCGCGGCGACTCGCGAACGACGCGGGCTCGGCAGCGGGCGGTGTGGGCGATGTGGGCGCCGACGACATGGCCGCTGTCACGGCGTCAGATCGGCAGCTTGCGGAAAATCGGGCGCGGGATATGCCGCAGAACCATCATCACGAAGCGGAACTGACCCGGCGCCCAGACGAGTTCCTTGCCCTTGTCCGAGGCGGACACTGCGAGCGCTGCGATGTCTTCCTTGTCCACCGTCATCGGCGCTTCCTTCACGTGCGCGCTGAACCGTGTGCGCACCTGACCGGGGCGGATCACAAGAACGCGCACACCGTGCGGGCGCAGCGCCTCGCCGAGACCCAGGTAGAAGCCGTCGAGGCCGGCCTTGGTGGAGCCGTAGACGAAGTTGGCGCGACGGACCCGCTCACCGGCGACCGACGACATCGCGATGATCCGGCCGAAGCCCTGCGCCTTCATCTTCTCGCCGGCGAGGATGCCCACCGAGACGCCCGCGGTGTAGTTGACGCCCGCGACCTTCACGGCGAGGCGCTGGTTCTGCCAGAGCTCCTCGGCGTCGGCGTCGAGGCCGAACGCGACGATGGCGACATCGACGTCGCCGCCCTTCCACGCTTCCTCGATGACCCGAGCGTGACTGTCGGTGTCGAGCGCGTCGAAGTCGACGAGTTCCACCTCGGTCGCGCCCGCCGCCTTCATCTGTGCGACTGCGGCGTCGCGGCCCGGATCATTGGGCAGCGCGGCGAGAATGACCCGTGCCGGGCCCTTCTTGAGGTACTCGGCGCAGATCGCCAGACCGATTTCCGAGGTGCCGCCGAAGAGCAGCAGCGTCTGCGGGTTGCCAACAGCGTTGATCAAAGTGACTCCAGACTCAGTTCAGTTCGAGGCGACGAGCCATATCGGACATGAATACCCCGGTCGGGTCGACCGAGCGGCGGACCTTGATCCACTCGTCGATCCGCGGGTACATCCGATGGAAGGTCTCGGCCGTGGTGCGCGAATCCTTGCCCGTGTAGAGGCGGCCGCCGAACTCCAGGACGCGGCGGTCGAGATCGGTGACGAACTCGTTCAGCCCCGGGCTGATCGGGAAGTCGACACAAATGTTCCAGCCGGCCATCGGGAAGCTCAACGGGGCCTGATTGCCGGGGCCGAACAGCTTGAACACGTTGAGGAACGAGTAGAAGCCGGACCGCTGAATGTCGGTGATGATGTTCTTGAACTCGCCCACAGACTCCGGCGGCACCACGAACTGGTACTGCAGGAATCCGCGAGATCCGTAGGCGCGGTTCCACTCTCCGAACATGTCGAGCGGGTGATAGAACTGCGTCAGGTTCTGCACCTTGCCGCGGTAGGTACCCGCCTTGCGGTACCAGAGTTCGCCGATCGGGCCGAACGTGTACTTGTTGGCAAGGCCGTTCGGGAACACATCCGGGAACGTCAGGAACGTCTTGCCGCTGAACCCGAGCGGGTTCTTCTGCAGCTTCTTCGGCAGTTCATCGAGCTTCGCCAGCGAGCCGCGCGACACCGCGGCGCGGCCGAGCTTCGGGGCAGGGCTGATCGCGTCGAACCACGCCGAGCTGTAGGTGTAGCGGTCCTCGGAGCCGTCGCTGTGCAGCGCGATCGTCTCGTCGAGGTTCGCGGTGACGTCGCCGTCGGCGATGAAGTACGCCGTCTCGGTCGGGGTCATCTCGATCGTCGCGCGCAGGATGATGCCGGTGAGCCCGACGCCGCCGATGGTGGCCCAGAACAGCTTGGAGTTCTTCTTGGGGCCGATCGTCTGCACTTCACCGTCGGCGGTGAGCAGCTGAATCGACCGCACGTGGTTGCCGAAGCTACCAGCGCTGTGGTGGTTCTTGCCGTGGATATCGGAGCCGATCGCGCCGCCGATGGTGACCTGCCGGGTGCCCGGAAGCACCGGGACCCACAGTCCGAACGGGAGCGCGGCGCGCATCAGCTGGTCGAGCGTCACGCCTGCGTCGACGTCCACCATTCGGGTGTCCGCGTCGATCCGATGGATCGTGTTCAACGCGGTCATATCGACGACTAGCCCGCCGGCGTTCTGCGCGTTATCGCCGTAGGAGCGGCCCAGCCCGCGCGCGATCACGCCGCGCTGCAGGTGGCTGGGCTTGCTGTCGTTCTGCTCTGCGACCTGCGCGACGGCCTTGGCGATCAGCTCGACGTCGGAGGTGGTGAGCACTTCTGCTGTGGTCGGCGCCGTTCGTCCCCAGCCGCTGAGCGAGCGGGCATGGGTTGGCAACGGGTTCGAGGAGGCTGGTGCGGACATCGGCTAAGAGGCTACCCCAGCGGATAACGCAGTTAACGGCGCTGCACGAGGGCACCCGAACGGCCGCCGGTTACCCTCGTCAGCGTGTCCGAGGCCGAAACCAACAGCGCAGCGCGGGACGCGACCCGCAGCGACGAGCCGCATCTGCCGCTGCCCGCGGAGCTCCCGCTCGTCGATGAGCCGGGTGGCACCGACGTCGATCTCAAGACGCAGATCATCCGGTTCGTGCTCACCGGCCTACTCTCCGCGGTCGTCGATTTCTCGCTGACGATCCTGCTGCAGTACGTCTTCGGCGTGAATCTGACCGTGGCGAAGGCCGTCGGATTCCTCTTCGGCACCACGACCGCCTACCTCATCAACCGGCGCTGGACCTTCAAGGCTCCGCCGAGTCGCTCGCGGTTCATCGCGGTAGTTGCCCTCTATGCGGCGACTTTCGCGGTGCAGACCGCGCTCTACACGCTGTTCGGGCATATCTGGCCGGAGACCGTGCTCTACAGCGCGCTCGGCTTCCTGATCGCGCAGGGCACCGCCACGGTGATCAACTTCGTGGTCCAGCGCATGGTGATCTTCAAGATTCACTGACACTCGGTCAGTGAGTGGCCTAACGGCCGGCCTCGACATACCGATATATCCAGGTGGCGGGTGCTGAAAACCCGGCGTTAACTAATAAGTACGTGGTGAAGCAGGAGGCCACGATGACCGACGCCACCAACAACAGGAACGACGCACGGGGCGCAACACAGGTCGAGGAGCTGGCGAACCAGCTGGCCCGGACCCTGGTGGGGTACGGCGTCGGCCCAGGTACGACCGTTGTTACCGCGCTGCGCTCCACCGAGGACACCCGGCTCGCGCAAAAGGCAGTGGTGCGCGCCGGCGGGCGAATCGTTCCGGTCGACCCTCGATTGCCGGGCTGGCGCATATCGGCCGTAGCCGCGGATGCCCGCGCGGACGTCGGCATCACCCTCGGCCGGTTCCTGTCACCGTTGCCGCCGACCCTGCATTGGATCGAACTCGACGACCCGGGATTGCAAGAAGAAGCATCGGCGCAGCCCGCGGGGCCACTCTCCGAATACGACCGTATTCAGCATCCGTGGCTCCCCGCTGAAGCTGTTGAGATGCCCACAGCGGCCGCAAAGACGAACGACGAAATCAGGCGGTCGCCGGAGACACCGTGACCGGCACGCCGTTGAACACGGCATTGCCGGACAGCACGTCGATCCGCGAGTCGTCGGTCAGTTCGTTCGCGTTCACCCCGGCGTTTGCCGATGCCACCGCCTGCGTGCTCTTCGCGTGTCCCCAGCCATGCGGCAGGCTCACCACTCCGGGCATGATCGCGTCGGTCGGTTCGAGCGGCACGATCACCTCGCCCGCAGCCGATTTCACCACTGCGTGATCACTGAGCCCGAGCCGGTCCACATCGTCCGGATGGATATGCAGGGTGCACGTGTTGGAGCCGCCGACGAGCGTCGAAACGTTGTGCATCCAGCTGTTGTTCGAACGCAGCTGCCGACGGCCGATCAGCAGGATCTCGGGCTGGGTGCGAGCGATGTACTCGCGTAGCCGGGCCACATCGTCGACCAACTGCTGCGGGGCCAGCTCGATTTGCCGGGACTCGGTGGACAGCCGTTCCTCGAGCTGCGGCTGCAGCGGACCGAGGTCGATGCCATGGGGGTTGTCCAGCAGTGTCTGCAGGCTCAGGCGCGGAGCCTGCGGAGCCGTCCCGTTACTCAGCGTCCCGCCGTTCCACTCGCCGTAGGGCCCGAGCCGCAGCATCATGTCCAGCCGCAGTTCCGCGCCCGTGTTGCCGCGCAGTTCGGCGCGCAGCTCCGCGACATCGCGGCCCTCGACCGGGCTGCCCGAGGTGGCGACCGCCTTTTGCAGGGTCGTCCCGATCACCAACTCGTCGGCCAGCGCCGGGTCACCCGTTTGGCCTAGGGCGATCATCGCCAGGCGGGCCATGATCTCCGCCTCCGACGGGCGGCCGTCCTCCAACGGCAGCGCGGGCGGCGAGTAGCGCGCGTAGTTGCGCACCGCGAAGCCGAGTAGCGCGAAGTCGTAATGCGGGGACTGCAGCGTGGTGGGCGGTGGCAGCACGACATTCGCGTGCCGGGTCGTCTCGTTCAGGTAGCGGTCCACGCTAACCATGAACTCCACCTCGGACAGCGCCCGGCCGATGCGGTCACCGCTCGGCGCGGACAGCACCGGGTTGCCAGCCACGGTGACGACTGCGCGTACCTGTCCCTCGCCCGGTGTCGTGATCTCGTCGGCCAGGGTCGCGACCGGCAGTTCGCCGTTCGCCTCCGGCAGCCCGCGCACCCGGCTGGACCACCGGCCGGTGCGGTAGGGGCGGCTGCGCCGCATCCGCCCGATGGCGGGGGTGGCGAACATGACGCCTCCCGGCCGGTCCACATTGCCGGTCAGCACGTTGATGACATCGACCAGCCACTGTGCAAGTGTTCCGAATTCGGCTGTGCAGGTGCCGATCCGGGCGTAGACGGCGGCGGTCTTCGCCCCGGCGACCTCGCGCGCGATCCGCGTGATGGTCTCCGCCGGGACACCGGTCTGCGAAGCAGCGACCTCTGGCGGGAACAGTGTGGCGACCGCGCGTAGCTCGTCGAGTCCGCCCACCGGCACGGTGATGTTGGTCAGATCCTCGGCCAGCAGCACGTGCACGATGCCGAACAACAGGAACGGGTCGGTCCCCGGCCGGATGAAAAGGTGCTCGTCGGCGCGGTCGGCTGTGCGGGTGCGCCGCGGATCAACGACCACGACCTTGCCGCCACGCTCGCGAATCGCCTTCATACGGCCAGGGAAGTCCGGCGCCGTGCACAGCGATCCGTTCGATTCGAGCGGGTTGGCGCCGAGCATCAGCAGGTAATCGGTCCGGTCGAGGTCGGGAACCGGGATAGAGAGCGGATCGCCGAACATGAAGCCCGCGGACACATGCTTGGGCATCTGATCTGCGGTGCTGGCCGAGAAGAAGTTCCTGGTGCCGAGCGAGCGCAGCAGTAGCGGCAGGTACAGTCCGCCGGCCACGGTGTGCGCGGTCGGGTTGCCCGCGTACAGCGCGACTGCCTCGCGGCCGTGCCGTTCGAAGACGCCACCGAGCCCGGCGGCGACCGCCTCGAAGGCCTCATCCCAGCCGACCTCCCGCCAGCTGTCGCCTTCGCGGATCATCGGCGCGCGAAGCAGATCGGGGTCCTCGTCGAGCTTGCCCAGACTCGCGCCCTTCGGGCAGATGAAGCCCTTGCTGAAGGGATCGTCGCGGTCCCCGCGTGCGGCGACCACGCGGTCCTGCTCGTCGAGTTCGAGTTGCAGTCCGCAGACCGCTTCACACAGGGGGCAGGTGCGCAACACGGTCCGTCGGGAGCTTGTGGCTCGACGATTCTCAACGGTCGACATGACCCTCATTCTGTGCCGAGCGACCGACAAAAAGAACCCCCGCTCACCGGCGGTCAGGGGTTGCGCGCTAGGCGCGCCCGCCGGTGAGCGGGGGAAGTGGAAAAGCTGGCTAGGACGCCGCTGGCAGCGGGCTACCCGTGGAACTGTTCGTGCGAGCACGAACCGCGCGTACCGCGGCAGCAATTGCGAGCGCTGGCGGCGGTGACGCATCCGAGCTGCCGACCCAGTGCGAGGAGGCAGCCGACGAATCGGTCGATGGCAGGGAGACAGTGGCGCCGTCACGGTGCACGATCACACCGATCGAGGTGAGCCAATTCATCGCCTTCTTGGCCCTGCCCAGGCCGGCGACGAGGTGGATCTCCCGGAACTCCTTGCCTGGGATATGGATGACAGGGCCAAGGAGACGGTTCACGCGAAGGTGTTCATGAACCTCACGACCGAGATCTCCGACGATCTCGATGGCGCCCATGTGTTTGTCGGTAACAAGGGACGCACAGCCGATGGATTCAACGACTTTCCAGTCGCTCTGGACGTAGGTAGGGGTCGGGGTGGGGGTTAGCGCAGACGAGTCGGCCACGACGGCCGGCGGGGAAAGAGCCAGCATTCCTTCTCCACAATTTTCAGGGGGTTTCAAGCGCGTACAGGTCTATCGTCCAGGTCACAGAAATGGTTACAAGTTATTGCGATGTTGTTTCGATGAGCTTGTCTTCCCAGGTCATGGGATGTCGGTTTCATCACTTTTGGTCACAAAGTGGTCAACGAGGCACGATTGATGTCGTGGGACGGCGGGGGTCGGCAGACGCCGGCACGGTGCGTGTCGGTACCTCGGGCTGGGTGTATCCGCCCTGGCGCTCCGCGTTCTACCCGGCTGGTCTCGCGCATCGCAAGGAGCTCGCCTACCTGGCCGAGCAGTTGACCTCGATCGAGATCAACGGCTCGTTCTATGCCCTGCAGC
Source organism: Aldersonia kunmingensis (assembly GCF_001646865.1). Lineage (GTDB taxonomy): Bacteria > Actinomycetota > Actinomycetes > Mycobacteriales > Mycobacteriaceae > Aldersonia > Aldersonia kunmingensis. The sequence continues at coordinate 70,729 of NZ_LRRB01000110.1, forward strand.
GGCCGTCCAGCTATCGGAACTGGGCAGCACAAACCGCGCCCGACTTCGTGTTCGCCGTGAAGGCACCCCGGTTCATCACCCACATGAAGCGCCTACGCGATGTCGAAGCTCCGGTCGCGAACTTCCTGGCCTCCGGGGTGCTGGCCCTTGATGCGCGGCTCGGACCGATCCTGTGGCAACTCCCACCCACACTGCAGTTCACCCGGGACACCGCCGACACGGTCGAAACGTTCCTCGCCGGCTTGCCGCACACCACGGTGAAAGCGGCCGAGCTGTCCGAGGGCCACGATGAGCGGATCGACGGACGGGCCTGCACCACAACCGATCAGGACCGCGTGTTGCGGCACGCGATCGAGGTCCGGCACCCGAGCTTCGGTTGCGCGGACTTCGTCGAGCTGGCGAGACAGGCCGGCGTCGCGATAGTCGTCGCAGACACGGCCGGCAGGTTTCCCTACGTGGAAGAACCCACAGCGGACTTCGTCTACGTCCGACTGCACGGCGACGTCGAGCTGTACACCAGCGGCTACACCGAGGAGGCGCTCCAGGTCTGGGCCGCGAAAATCCGCGCGTGGGCGGACGGCGGCCGAGACGTGTTCGTCTATTTCGATAACGACGTCAAGGTGCGGGCGCCGTTCGACGCCCGCAGACTCATCGAGCTGGTGTGAGCTCCGCAGCGGACAGCAGCGGAGCCGCTTGATCCTTTGCCGAGCGGACGAACTCGAGCGGGCGTCCGTCCCGGCCGGTGCGCGGCCACTCGATCCCGATGGCCGGATCGAACGCGTCGATGTCTCGGTCCAGTTCGGGCCTGTATTCGACCGAGCACAGGTACATCACCGTCGAGTTGTCCTCGAGCGATACGATGCCGTGCCCCAGCCCGGGCGCGGACAGGTAGACCGCGCGCCGATCCACATCGTCGATCAGCACGCTGTCCCAGCGGCCGAAGGTCGGTGAATCGGGCCGCAGGTCGACGATGACGTCGAGGAACGCGCCCCGGACACACGTCACGTACTTCGCCTGGCCGACTGGCCCGAGGGTGTAGTGGATGCCGCGCAGCACGCCGGCAGCGGACACCGAGCAGTTGGCCTGCCGCAGCTCGAGAGGTGCTCCGACCGCCTTCTCGAACTCCGAGGACTTGAACCATTCCAGGAAGACACCGCGGTCGTCGCCGAACTGCTTGGGGGTGATTTCCCACGC
>NZ_LRRB01000042.1 GCF_001646865.1 Aldersonia kunmingensis
GACGCGTGCAATCTCGGGACTTCTTGTATGTCGAACGGACAACGAGACTTCCGCACCCAGAGATGCGCAGTGGCCTCCCGTGCGCACCGATCGCTCGAGCCGTCGTGGATGCGGCGAGGCGAACGACGACGCTCGATACGACGCGGGACGTGATCGCACGCGCGGTCCAGCGCGGGGCGACATCAGTCCCAGACCTCGCCGTCGAGCTCGAGGATGGGAGTAATCGGGGCTCGGCGTTACCGCGAATCGCGATCTCCGAGGTCGGTGCGGACGTTCACTCGGTGGCGGAGATCGAAGCACGCGAATTGTGGTCCCGCAGTGGGCTACCCGAGATGGTCTTCAATGTCGACGTGTACGACGCCCGGGGACGGTTCATTGCACGTCCAGATGGGTGGATTGATTCGGTCGCATTCGCGTGGGAGATCGACTCGTTCGCATGGCATCTATCGCCCACCCATTATCGCGCGACGCTCGAACGGCGAGCGGTAATGCAATCGCACGGCATCATCGTGTTCTCTACTGCACCAACAATGATCCTGAAAACGCCAGAGCGGACGCTGCGCAACCTTCGGGCTCATTATGAGCTCGCTGCACAGCGCCCGCGTCCGCGTGTTTCGATCCGACCTCGGGCGGCGTCGTGAACGGAAGATTTGTTGAGTTAGACGGAGTGAACGCTTCCGTTCACTCCGCCCAGAGGGAGTGCAGCGGGAGTGCGATCGAGGACTTACTTGCCCTCGAAGTTCGGCTTCCGCTTCTCCTTGAACGCCTTCGGGCCTTCCTTGGCATCGGCGGACTTGAAGACCGCGATACCGATCTCGGCGTCGAGCTTGAACGCCTCGTTCTCTTGCATGCCCTCGGTCTCCCGGATGGTGCGCAGGATGGCCTGCACGGCGAGCGGGCCGTTGTTCGCGATGATCTCGGCGAGCTCGAGTGCCTTGGTGAGCGCCTGGCCGTCCGGAACGACGTGGCCGATGAGGCCCATCTCCAGCGCCTCGGGGGCGGTGATGTGACGGCCGGTCAACAGAATGTCGGCGGCGATGGTGTACGGAACCTGGCGCACGAGGCGGACCGCGGAACCACCGAGCGGGTAGAGGCTCCACTTGGCCTCGGAGACGCCGAACTTGGCGCTTTCACCGGCGACGCGGATGTCGGTGCCCTGGAGGATTTCGGTGCCGCCGGCGATGGCCGGGCCCTCGACCGCCGCGATGAGCGGCTTGGTCAGGCGACGGCCCTTGAGCAGTGCGTCGATGCGGGACATGTCCATCAGCCCGCTGCCGCCGGTGCCCTTACCGAACGAGTCGCCGGGGTGGCTCTGCGTCATCGCCTTGAGATCGGCACCAGCACAGAACGCTCCGCCGGCACCGGTCAGGATTGCGACGCGGATCTCGGGATCGTTGTCCACCTGGTCCCAGGCGTCGCGCATGATCGCGGTCATCTCGGCAGAGAGCGCGTTGCGGGCCTCGGGACGGTTCATCGTCACGATCAGCACGTTGCCGCGCTTCTCGACCAGGCAGTGCGGCTGCGCTGCCTCGGTGGAGTTGGTTGCGGTGGTGTCGGATGGGGAGGACACTGGCTGCTCCGATACAGGTGTGAGGTAGGTCTCCGGGCGTCTTGCACGAAACGGTAACACGTTCTATTTTTAGGCCGTGGCTTACAACATCGCAGACCTTGTCGAACACGCTATCGATCTCATGCCGGAGCGTGTCGTACTCGCTGACGACCACCATGAGGTGACCTACGCGCAGCTGGAGGACCGGGCCAACCGTTTGGCCCACTACCTGCAGGAACAAGGTGTTGTAGCCGGCGACAAGGTGGGCATCTACTCGCGCAATACGTGCGAGGCCATCGAGGCGATGATCGCCATCTTCAAGCTGCGCGCGGTGATGGTGAACGTGAACTACCGCTACGTCGAGAACGAGTTGCATTACATTTTCGACAATTCGGACATGGTGGCCCTCGTGCACGAGCGCCGCTACTCGTCGAAGGTGGCCGCGGTCATCGGGCGCACTCCGGCGCTGAAGACCACCGTCGTGGTCGAGGACGGCACCGACGAGGCATTCGATGGCATCGAGTACGAGGCTGCCCTCGCGCAGTCCTCGCCCGAGCGTGATTTCGAAGAGCGCAGCGGCGACGACATCTACATGCTCTACACCGGTGGCACCACCGGCATGCCCAAGGGCGTCATGTGGCGGCACGAGGACGTCTGGCGCGTGCTCGGCGGCGGCATCAACTTCCTCACCGGCGAGTACGTCAACGACGAGTGGGAGCTCGCGCGACAGGGCGCTGAGAACCCGCCGATGACGCGCTTCCCGATCCCGCCGATGATTCACGGCGGCTCGCAGTGGGCCACGTTCCAGAGCCTCTTTGCCGGCAGCAAGTGCGTGATGATCCCAGACTTCGACGCGCACGGCGTGTGGCAGGCGATCGACAACCACAAGATCAACCTGATCTTCATCACCGGTGACGCGATGGCGCGCCCGATGCTCGACGCGCTGAAGGAAGGCAACCCGAACACGGGCGAACCCTACGACCTGTCGACGCTCTGGATGATGGCCTCGAGTGCGGCGCTGTTCTCGCCGGCCCTCAAGGACGAGTACGTCGATCTGCTCCCGAACCGCATGATCACCGACTCGATCGGTTCATCCGAGACCGGCTTCGGTGGACTCAGCACCGTGACGAAGGGCCAGCACGACGGCGGGCCGCGCGTCAAGATGGATGCCTCCACCACGGTCCTCAACGACGACGGCTACCCGGTCACGCCGGGCTCCGGTGAGATCGGCTTCATCGCGCGCAAGGGTCACATCCCCCTCGGTTACTACAAGGACGAGGAGAAGACCAAGGCGACGTTCAAGGAGTTCCACGGCGTTCGCTACTCCATCCCCGGCGACTTCGCGCGGGTCGAGGAGGACCTCACCGTCACCATGCTGGGCCGCGGCTCGGTGAGCATCAACAGTGGCGGCGAGAAGATCTACCCCGAAGAGGTCGAGGGCGCGCTGAAGGCGCACCCGGACGTGTTCGACGCGATCGTCGTCGGCGTGGCGGACGAGCGTTGGGGCCAGCGGGTCGCCGCGGTCATCCACCCGCGTGAGGGCAAGCGCCCGACGTTCGCCGAGCTGCGTCCGGTCCTCGAGAAGGAGATCGCCTCCTACAAGTTCCCGCGTTCGTTCTGGTTCGTCGACGAGATCAAGCGCTCGCCGGCCGGCAAGCCCGACTACAAGTGGGCCAAGGAGCAGGCGGAGTCCCGTCCCGCGGACGAGGTCGCCGAGGCGCCGAAGCAGGCGGAGTCGGTCTGATGCGTTCACCCCTGTGCGACCGGTTCGGCATCGAATACCCGATCTTCGCGTTCACGCCCTCGCAGGACGTGGCGGCCGCCGTCACCCGTGCCGGCGGCATGGGTGTGCTCGGCTGCGTGCGGTTCAACGACGCCGATGAGCTCGACGAAGTCCTGACCTGGATGGACGAGAACACCGACGGCAAGCCGTACGGCGTCGACATCGTCATGCCGGCGAAGGTGCCCACCGAGGGCAAAGCCGTCGACCTCGACCAGCTGATTCCGGCCGAGCACCGAGCGTTCGTCGAGCGCACGCTCGCCGAGCTGAACGTGCCGCCGCTGGACACCAGCGCGGAGCATGCAACGGGCGTTCTCGGCTGGCTGCACTCGGTGGCCCGCTCGCACGTGGACGTCGCGCTCAAGCACCCGATCAAGCTGATCGCCAACGCGCTCGGCTCGCCGCCGCCGGATGTCATTGCGCAGGCTCATGAGCACGGCGTGCCCGTCGCGGCGCTCGCGGGCGCGGTCGAGCATGCCAAGCGGCACCGGGAGAACGGTGTCGATCTCGTGATCGCGCAGGGCTACGAGGCCGGTGGGCACACCGGTGAGATCGCCTCGATGGTGCTGTGGCCCGAGATCGTCGACGCGGTCGGTGGCGAAAACGTCCTTGCCGCAGGCGGAGTCGGCAGCGGTCGGCAGATCGCCGCGGCCCTTGCACTCGGTGCGTCGGGCGTCTGGATGGGCTCTTACTGGCTCACCGCCGCCGAGTACCGGCTCGGCAGTGCCGCGAATGGAATCTCGACCACCCAGCGCGCGCTGCTGAAGGCCACCTCGGCCGACACGGTGCGCACTCGGATCTATTCCGGCAAGCCCGCCCGTCTGCTCAAGACCAAGTGGACCCAGGCCTGGGCCGCGCCGGATGCGCCCGAGGCGCTGCCGATGCCGCTGCAGAATCTCCTCGTCAGCGAGGCGCACCAGCGCATCTCGGCCTCCACCGACCCCGATGTGGTCGCCATGCCGGCAGGTCAGATCATCGGTCGGATGAACGAGATCAAGCCGGTCGCCGACATCTTCGCCGAGCTCCTGCGCGAGTTCGACGAGGCTGCCGACCGCATCCAGGGTGCGCGCGAGAAGTAGTTCCACAAGCAACACACGCGAATGCGCGGCTGTATCAGCAGCCGCGCATTTTGCGTTTGCTGTCGGTGGCAGACGCGAAGATGGTCGGCGTGCGAATTGGCCGAGCAGACCTGGGACGGCCGTTCGCGTGGTTGTGGGCGTCCTACGCGGCCAGCGCGTATGGAACCGGGCTCGGATTCGGCGCATTCGCTATCGTCGCCATTCAGGTACTACATGCCAGCCCGGTGGAAGTCGCGGCACTGTCGTCATTCGGGTTGGCGATCGGCGCGCTGCTGGCAGTGCCGCTCGGGCCGTGGATGGAGGTTCGCGAGAAGCGGCCGGTGATGATCGCGGCGGATGTCTGCCGATTCGCGGCGCTCGTTACGATACCCATCGCCTATTGGCTGGGTGTACTGACGTTCCCGCAACTGCTGGCGGTCTCCATCGTCGCGGCGGCCGCGAAGATCGTGTTCACCGCGGCGAGCGGAAGTTATCTCAAGTCGATCCTCCCCGAGGACCGAATTGTGTTGGCGACGAGTCGATTCGAAGCCGCAACATGGTCGGCCACGATCGTCGGGCCACCGCTCGGCGGTCTCGCGATCGGCCTCTTGGGTCCGGTCGTCACGATCCTTCTCGACGCGGTCAGCTACTTGCTATCCGCGCTCGGCATCGTCGCGATCCGGCAGCGTGAGATGCCGCCGGTCCGGCGGATGACGCAGTCGAATCGGTGGAGCAGCATCGCCGAGGGCTGGCGCTACATCCTCGCGCACCGCACGCTGCGCCGACTGTTCGTCAACACCATGGCCGTCAATGGCCTGATCATGGCCACCGAACCGTTGCTGGCGGTCCTGATGCTCGGACACCTCGGCTTCTCGGCCTGGCAGTACGGCCTCGTGTTCGCCGTGCCATGCATTGGCGGTCTGATTGGTTCGCGACTGGCGCCGCGAATTTCCCTCCGATTGGGCCAGCAATCGGCGATCCGGGTGTTCGGCACGCTGCGGGCGTGTTGGCTGCTCGGGTTGGTGTTCGTCCAACCGGGTCCCGCAGGCCTTGCGATCGTGATGATCACCGAACTCGGATTGATCATCTGCGCAAGCATTTTCAACCCGGTCTTCGCGGCCTACCGGTTGAACACGGTCGACGCCGGACGCCGCACGCGGGTGCTCGCCGCGTGGTCGATCACCACGAGCCTCAGCACCGCCGCGCTCACCCTGCTGTGGGGGCTGCTCGCGCATTTCACGGGACCGCGCATCGCCATTGCGGTCGCCGGGATCCTCTTGCTGTGCACGCCGATCGTGCTGACGCGGACCATCGCACAGTCTGCGCCGCGCGAAAGTGTCAACGCGAACGCGCGCTAAACGGGTGCGAATTGTGTTCGTGGGTGCGAAGTTTCGCCCCCGTTTGGAAGATTCGCACCCGTTTGGGCACTGCTCACCGGTGCAAAACTTGTTCGTGGGTGCGACGTTTCGCCCCCGTTTGGAAGATTTGCACCCGTTGGGACTGCTTAGGCGCGCTCGAACCCATCGCCGGACCGGATCCACATCGGGTCGTTGCACTGCGTGCCCTCTGCGGCAAGCACCCGGGTGAGCACCTTGAATGTCGCGGTCTGGGGGAGATCGGCGCACACGCGCACGAACCGCGGCCACTGCTTTGGCCCGAGGTCCGGCTGGGCGCCGAGGAATTTCGCGAACTGAGCGGCGTCGAAGTCGCCGTCCGGCACCACTGCGGCCATCACCTGGTCGCCGCCGGCCGGGTCCGGTGTGGCGTAAACAGCGACACGTCGGAAGGCCGGATAGCGCAGCAGGATTCGCTCGATAGGCGCGGCTGCGAGGTTCTCGCCGTCAACACGCAACCACCCCGAGGTGCGGCCGGCGAAGTAGACGAAGCCATCCACGTCGAGGTAGCCGAGGTCGCCGCTGTAGTACTTGCCGTCGCGCATACGGTCGGCATCCGCGTCCGGATCGTTGTAGTAGCCGGCAAACGCGCCAGGCCCGTTGGTGTTGACCAGTTCTCCGATTGCCACATCGCCGTTGATCAGTCGGCCATCGGCATCGAACTCTGCCGGGGCGCAGACATTTCCGTCCCGGTCGAGAATCGCGACACCGGCCGGAAGCCGGCCGAGCGCACCTGCGGGTGCGGCGGGATCGGGGGAGATGGCGACGCCGCCCTCGGTGGAGCCGAACGCGTCGGAGACGCGCACGTCGAACCGGCGGGAGAATTGGTCGACGATTCCGGAGGATCCCTCGTTGCCGTACATGAAGCGCAGCGAGTTGTTCGCGTCGTCTGGCTGCTCAGGGGTGGCGAGCACATAGCTGAGTGGCTTGCCGACGTAGTTGGCGTACGTCGCGCCGAACCTGCGGACGTCACGGAGGAAACGCGACGCAGAGAACTTGGGCCGCAGCGCGATTCCCGCGCCCGCGGCAAGGCCGACCGACCAGCCGGCCATGATCGAATTCGAATGGAACATCGGCATCGCCAGGTACACCACATCGGACGTACCAAGGCCGAAACGCTCGGAGAGCATCGTCCCGGGGAACGCGATCTTGCGATGCGTGCAGCGCACCGCCTTGGGATCGCCGCTGGTGCCCGAGGTGAAGACCAGCATCAGCAGATCCTCGGGATCGGCCGCTGGGTTGGGAATCGGGCTGCTGCGATGAGGTTCGAGAAGTGCCGCCCACTCATCGGAATCGATGTCCAGCACCGCGATATCGCCGAGGTCGAGACCGTCGAGCAGCTCGCGATTGCGGGTGTTCGTGACCACGATGCGGCAGTCGGCGTGCCGAATGTCGCGGGCCAGCGCCTCGCCGCGCCGGGTCGAATTAAGCCCGACCAGAACGCTTCCCGACAGTGCCGCGGCACCGAGCAGGAAGGAGAACTCCGGCACGTTGTCGAGCAGGACGCCGAAATGTCGGGGCCCGTCACCGTCGAGAAGCGCGTCGAGCAACGCGGCTCGGTCGGCGCTGAGCTGAACGTGCTCCGCCCACGACCAAGCGACCTCGCCCGTCTCGTCCGGAGTGGCGTCGACGGTGGCGAGGCCGCGATCGTGCACGTCACCGAGCCGCAGAAGCAGCTCGGTGACGGTGGCAGGAGCGGGAGCAGTCACCTCAGGCTGGGGTGGCCGCGAGGATGGCCCCGAGCCCACGCAGCTGATCGGTCGCCGAGCCGAGCGCGAACTCGTTGTGCTTGGCGGCCAGGAAGTAGCGGTGCACCGGGTGTTCCCGATCCAGGCCGACGCCGCCGTGCACGTGAATCACGGTGTGCGAGACACGATGTCCGGCATCGGCGGCCCAGAATTTCGCCGTCCGAACCTCGGCCTCGGCGGGCAGTCCTTCGGAGATCGCCCACGCCGCCTGGGTGAGCGCGAGGCGCACGCCCTTCACGTCGATGTAGGCGTCGGCGAGTCGCTGCGCCACGGCCTGGAAGCTGCCGATCGGGCGCTCGAACTGAACCCGCTCGCGGGCGTAGTCGGCGACCAGCTTCAGTGCCTCTTCGAGGGTGCCGAGCTGGCTTGCCGTGAGACCCACCGCGGCGCGGGTCAACACGAAGTCGAGCACCTCAGAGCCCTGCTCCACGGTGCCGACCAGCTCACCGGACGCCCGATTGAGCTCAACGATGAACTCGGGGCTGTAGTCGACGACGTCCTGCGCGGACACGACGACACCCTCGGCGGAGGGATCGACGACGAACACCGCGACACCGGCATTGGTTGCGGCGGACACGAGGATCCGCGCGGCCCGGTCGGCGACCGGGACGGTGATCTTCGTGCCGGTCAGCGCCCAGGCGCCGTCGATGTTCTCTGCGCGGGTGACCGGCGCGGAGAGGTCGTAATTCATTTCCTCGGCCAGGGCCGCGGTGAGAACGTCCTCGCCGGTGCCGGCCCGCTGAGCGAGCTCGCGCTGCGCGTCGTTGCCGAACTCGGCCAGCGTCGCCGCGCTGATCACGATGGACGGCAGGTACGGAACGGCGGCCAGCTTGCGGCCGAGTTCGCGCAGCACCGTGGTCTGCTCGAGCACGCCGAGGCCGCTGCCGCCGACGTTTTCGGGCAGGGCAGAGGCGAGCACGCCCGCCTCTGCGAGCGCGCGCCACAGCGCGTCATCGAAGCGGCCGCCGTCGACGCGGTCGAGTTCGCGCTGCCGCTCCGGCGTGGCGAGCTTGTCCACGATCTGCCGGGTCAGTTCTTCGAGGTCCTGCTGCGCCTCGGTTGGAGTGAAGTCCATGATTCCTCGCGTTCCAAAGATTCCGGGATCAGCGCTTGGCCGGGGGCTGGGCGAGCGCGGTCATCGCGATGATGTCGCGCTGCACCTCGTTGGTGCCGCCGCCGAAGGTCAGAATCAGCGCCGAGCGGTGCATGCGCTCGAGCCGGCCGCGCAGCGCGACGCCACGCGAACCCTGCCGCAGTGTCGAGATCGGGCCGAGCACCTCCATGAGCAGGCGGTAGGCCTCGGTGGCCAGTTCGGTGCCGTAGACCTTGCAGGCCGAGGCATCCCATTTCGCAGGAGCGTGCGCACTCTCGCCGCCCTGCGAGGCGCCCCAGGCGATCTCCCAGTTCATCAGCTTCAGGTACTCGACCTTGGCGTGTACGCGGGCGATGTTGATCTGCACCCATTCCTGGTCGATGACACGAGTGCCGTTCGCGGTCTTCGTGTTCTGCGCCCAGTCGAGCACCTCGCTCACGGCGAGCTGTAGCGCGCCCGCGGAAGTCAGTGCGACGCGCTCGTGGTTGAGCTGGTTGGTCATCAGCCCCCAGCCACCGTTCTCGGCGCCGACGATCGAGGTCGCCGGGACGCGAACGTCCTGGTAGTAGGTCGCGCTGGTATCCGGGCCGGCCATCGTGTGCACCGGCGTGTAGGAGAAGCCCTCGGCGGTGGTCGGCACGATGAACATCGTGATGCCCTTGTGCTTCTTGGCCGTCGGATCGGTCCGGCACGCCAGCCACACGTAGTCGGCGTAGGGGATCAGGCTGGTCCACATCTTCTGGCCGTTGATGATGAAGTCGTCGCCGTCGCGCACCGCGGTGGTGCGCAGGCTGGCCAGGTCGGTGCCGGCGCCGGGCTCGGAGTAACCGATCGAGAAGTGCAGTTCACCGGCCGAGATCTTTGGCAGGAAGAACTTCTTCTGCTCCTCGCTGCCGTAATGCATGATCGTCGGGGCGACCGAGTTGATCGTCAGGAACGGCACCGGGGCGCCCGCGATGGCAGCCTCGTCGGTGAAGATCAGCTGGTCGAGCATCGAGCGGTCCTGGCCGCCGTACTCCTTCGGCCAGCCGAGGGTGAGCCAACCGTCGTGGCCCATTTCGCGCACGACGTCGCGGTACACGTTGCCCGTGCCGTATTCGCCGGTCTGGGCGCTGAGGGCCTCGCGACGCTCCGGAGTGATCAGCTTCGCGAAGTACTCGCGCAGCTCTTCCCGGAGGCGCTGCTGCTCCTCGGTATAGGTGATTCGCATTCGTTCCTCTTCCGCTGTGCTCTCCCCGGGCGTCTACACCGGTTTTAGTGCCCCGTCAAGGAAGGTCCGACGGGTTCTCCGCGGCCCAGGCCGACGCTGGCCGCGTTGTCGTCGTCGCCGATACAAACCCGGTATCGGCTCCTCCTCCGCCTTGCCGGCGACCCCCTGCATCCACGGATAACCGCGCCTACCTCCTGACGCGGCACTAGAACAGGTTCTCGCAAGCGACCCAATCATTGCATAGGCGGTGAAACAGGTTCTAGTCTGAATTGCATCGGCGACCGGACGGCCCTAGTGAGGCGCGTGCCGGCGCTACGGAACAGCGTGAAGGTATGGAGGCAGACGGTGAAGATCGGTGTTGACTGGGATCAGTGCGAGGCCAACGGCGTGTGTGTCGGGGTGGCCCCTGACTTGTTCGATCTCGACGACAACGATGAACTGCACGTCCTCGAGGGCGACGTGCCGGCGGATCGCGTTGAGGATGCGCGCGCCGCGATCGCGCAGTGCCCGAAGGCCGCGCTGAACGAGCAGGCCTGACCGCCTCGGGCAATTTCCGCTCTTGCCCGAAACTGAAACAGGTTCTAGAGTCGGCGCGGTGAGCGAGCCTGTAACGAATCTGGACGGCAAAGTAGCAATCGTCACCGGCGCGGGCGCCGGGCTGGGACGCGCGGAAGCAATCGCGCTCGGCAAGGCGGGCGCTTCGGTGATCGTCAACGACCTCGCCCTCAACGACACGGTGGCGGACACGATCGCCGAGATCCGTGCCGCGGGTGCGAAGGCGGAGTTCGTCGCGGGCAATATCGCCGAGCGGGCAACCGCGGATGCGCTGATGGCGACTGCGGACGAGCAGTTCGGCGGTGTGGACATCGTCGTGAACAACGCCGGCGTTGTCCGCGACCGGATGCTCTTCAACATGTCCGACGAGGAGTGGGATCTCGTCATCGCCGTCCACCTGCGCGGTCATTTCCTGATGACCCGCAATGCGGGTGCGTACTGGCGCGCGAAGTCGAAGGAAACCGGTGCGCCGGTCTACGGACGCCTGATCAACACCTCTTCGGAAGCCGGGCTTCTCGGTCCCGAGGGTCAGCCCAACTACGGTGCGGCCAAGGCCGGCATCACCGCCCTGACGCTGTCGGCAGCGCGTGGCATGTCGCGTTTCGGCGTGCGTGCGAACGCGATCGCGCCGCGTGCACGGACCGCGATGACCGAGGGTGTCTTCGGTGGTGCGCCCGAGGGCGAGGTCGATCCGCTTTCGCCGGATCACGTCGCCACGCTGGTCACCTACCTGGCCTCCCCGGCCGCCGAGGGCGTGAACGGACAGCTCTTCGTCGTTTACGGCGGCATGGTCGCGCTGATGGCGGCACCCACCGTCGAGACGCGATTCGACGCGGCCGGCGGAGAGTGGTCGCCCGAGGCTCTTGCGGGGGAGATGGGTCGGTACTTCGCCGATCGCGATCCTGCACAGACCTTTTCGGCCAGTCAGGCACTCAAGCTCGACTAGTCGATGCTCGCCCGTTGCGCCCCAATTTGCTGCGCTTTTGCTGGCCGGCGAGATCGGCGCGACGGGACGCCAAAATGGGGCGTTGTATCTGTTCTAAAAGACGCGGTGCCTGATCTGCATAAGGGCAGATCAGAGCGCTGCGCACGCACTAATTGACAGCCGAACGTGTTCCAGTAATATGACCTGGACCACAATCGGATACCGTGATCGCCGGAGGGAGGGACAGGGTTGAACGACCTCCTGGCGGTTCCGTTGCGCGCGGTGGGTGGATTCTTCGACATCACAGCGGATACCGCAAGAGCGTCGCTTCGCCGTCCGTTTCAGGGACGTGAGTTCATCGATCAGTCGTGGTTCGTAGCGCGGGTATCGATTATCCCGACGCTGCTTGTCGCGATCCCGTTTACGGTGCTGGTGAGCTTCACGATCAATATCCTGCTGCGGGAAATCGGTGCGGCGGATTTGTCCGGTGCGGGTGCGGCCCTCGGGTCGGTGACCCAGGTCGGACCGATCGTCACCGTGCTGATCGTCGCGGGGGCAGGTGCTACCGCAATCTGCGCGGATCTTGCCGCGCGAACAATTCGCGAAGAGATCGACGCGATGCGAGTCCTCGGCATCGACCCGATCCAGCGACTGGTTGTGCCGCGTGTGCTGGCCTCGATGGTCGTGGCACTGCTGCTCAACGGCCTGGTCTGCACTATCGGCATCCTGGGCGGTTTTCTCTTCTCGGTGTTTCTGCAGGGCGTCAATCCCGGTGCGTTCGTCAACGGGATCACGCTGCTGACCGGGCTGGGCGAGCTGATCATCTCCGAGGTGAAGGCCGGCCTGTTCGGCCTGATCGCGGGCTTGATGGCCTGCTATCTGGGGCTGAACGTGCGCGGTGGCCCGAAGAGCGTGGGAGACGCAGTGAATCAGACCGTCGTATTCGCATTCATGGCGTTGTTCGTGGTGAACGTCGTCGTGACCGCGGTCGGTATCAAGCTGACGGCTGGGTGATCTGATGGTTGCCGAATCCCTCAACTACCGGTTCCCGGCAGTGCGGCGGCAATACCGCCGCACGATGGGTGCTGTCGACAACCTGGGCGAGCACGCCGTCTTCTACGGCAAGTCGATCGGCTCCGCGCCAAGGGCGATCATGCATTACCCGCGCGAGACGATCCGGCTGATCGCCGAGATCTCGATGGGCACCGGTGCGCTTGCCGTGATCGGCGGCACCGTCGTGATCGTCGGCTTCCTGACGCTGTTCACCGGCGGCACGATCGCGGTGCAGGGCTACAGCTCGCTGGGCAACATCGGCGTCGAATCACTGACCGGCTTCTTCGCCGCGTTCATCAACGTGCGTATCGCAGCGCCGGTGATCGCGGGCATCGGTCTTGCCGCGACGATCGGCGCGGGATCCACCGCGCAGCTGGGCGCTATGCGGGTCTCGGAAGAGATCGACGCGCTGGAAACCATGGCGATCCCGTCGATCCCGTATCTGGTTTCGACCCGCGTGGTGGCAGGCATGATCGCCATCGTTCCGCTATATGCGCTCGCGGTAATCGCGTCGTTCCTCGCGTCCCGGTTTGCGACCGTCCTGCTGTACGGGCAGTCCGGGGGTCTGTACGACCACTACTTCTCGACGTTCCTGATACCGACGGACATCTTGTGGTCCTTCGTCCAGGCGATCGTGATGGCGTTGGCGGTCATGATGATTCACACCTACTACGGCTACAACGCGACCGGTGGACCGGTCGGCGTCGGCGTCGCCGTCGGTAACGCCGTCCGGGCCTCGCTGATCGCGGTGGTCACCGTGACCCTGCTGATCTCGCTGGCGATCTACGGCATGTCCGGCAACTTCAATCTTTCCGGCTAGAACACGAGGGGGTGAGATGAGCGAGAAGTCCTGGTTCAAGCGGCTGGCCGCCCTCGGGCTGGTGGTCGCGCTGGCCGGTGTCGTGACGGTGTCGCTGACGATGTTCGTCGGCGGTTTCACCGAGACGGTTCCGGTGACGGTCGTTTCGCCGCGTGCGGGCCTGGTTATGGACCCGCAGGCGAAGGTGAAGATGCGCGGAGTCGAGGTCGGCCGCGTCGCATCGATCACCGAGAACGGCGAAGAGGCCGTGCTCCACCTCGATATGAACCCGGACAAGCTCGAGATGATCCCGGCCAATTCGACCGTGAACATCCGCTCCACCACCGTGTTCGGCGCCAAGTACATCAACTTCGTGCCGCCGGCCGAACCCGACTCGGAGGCACTGGAGGCGGGTGCGACTGTGCCGGCCGATAGCGTCACCGTCGAGTTCAACACGCTGTTCCAGCACCTGTCCGATGTGCTCGTCATGCTCGAGCCGGAGAAGCTGAATGCGACTCTCGGCGCGATCTCCGAGGCACTGCGTGGGCGCGGCGAGCAGATCGGCGAGCTGCTGTCGAACACAAACTCGTACCTGAAGGAAATCAACCCGAGTCTGCCTGCGCTGCAGGAGGATTTCTCCAAGGCCGCCGACGTCACCAACCTGTACGCCGACACGGCACCCGACCTGCTCCAGGTCGTCTCGAACGCGACCGGAATCGGCAACACGATCGTCGACGAGCAGGACAACCTGGATGCGTTGCTGCTCAACGCGATCGGTCTCGCCGACACCGCGAACGTCGTGCTGAGCAACCCGGACCTGCCCACCGCGATCAACGTCCTGCGCCCGACGCTCGACCTGCTGAACCTGTACAGCCCTGCGCTGTATTGCACGATCGTCGGACTCGGTAATGCGGTGCCGAAGGCCAACCTGGTCATGGGTACCTACCAACAGTCGATCCAGCTGAACACCGGCTTCACCTACGGCGTCGACCCGTACACGTATCCGGACAGCCTGCCGAAGGTCAACGCGACGGGTGGACCGAACTGTGCCGGCCTGCCCGAGCGGACGCCGGAGGATCCGAACGCGCCGTTCATCGTCACTGACAACGCGAATGTGCCGTACGTGCCGAACACCAAGTTCAAGGTGAACGGTCCGAAGATCTTCCAGATCCTCTTCGGCGAACTGGAACCGCAGGGGCACCGATGAAAAACACCGCAACGACCGTCAAATTCGTCTCGTTCGCACTGGTGATGGTGCTGATTTTCGCCGCGCTCGCGATCGTGTTCAGCCAGGCCCGCTTCGCCGGTACGACGAACTACCATGCGGTTTTCACCAGCGCCTCGGGCATGAAATCCGGGTCGAAGGTCCGCATTGCGGGCGTTCCGGTCGGCACGGTGGGCTCAGTCGAGGTAGGTAGTGACAACCTCGCGCACGTCGAGTTCGACGTCGAGACGAAATACCCGGTGCTGCAGAGCACCAAGGCGACCATCCGCTACGAGAACCTCGTCGGTGACCGCTACCTCGAGCTCATGGAGGGACCCGGTTCCACAGAGAACCTCGGCTCCGACGGCACCATCCCGGTGGAGCAGACTGCGCCGGCGCTCGATCTGGACCTGCTGCTCGGCGGATTCAAGCCGCTGCTGCGCGGCCTCGATCCCGACCAGGTGAATTCACTGACCGCGGCGCTGATCGAGGTATTCCAGGGCCAGGGCGACACCCTCGTCTCGCTGCTCGGCAAGACCGGGTCGTTCACCAAGACGCTCGCCGATCGTGACGCCGTTATCGGCAGCGTGATCGACAACCTGAACATTGTCCTGAAGACGGTCGACGAGCGAGGCGACCAGTTCTCCACGACAGTCGATCAATTGCAGCGGCTGATCAGCGGCCTCGCCGCCGACAAGGATCCGATCGGCGCTGCGATTCCACAGCTCGCCAGTGCGACCGGTCGACTGGCAGATCTGCTGCAGGGCACCCGCCCGTCGCTGCACGAGACGCTGGTCCAAACCGAGGGCCTGGCAACGACTCTCGACGACAACAGCGCAACGTTGGAGAACACCATCAACGCGCTGCCGGACGCGTTCAAGCGACTGGCTCGGGTCGGCGCCTACGGATCGTTCTTCCAGTTCTACGTGTGCGCGACGACCGCACGGTTCTCCGGCCCGGACGGCAAGATCATCAAGGTCAACTTGCCGGGTGCGGATACCAGCGCAGGAAGGTGTGCCGGCTGATGGACAACCGAATTCGTATCGGTCTCGTCGGCATCGTCGTGGCCGTTTCGATTGTGCTCGCGACGCTGCAGTACGAGCGTTTGCCGTTCTTCCGTTCGGGTATCGAGTACACCGCCGAGTTCGCGGACGCGGGCGGCCTGCTCGCCGGTGATCAGGTCGACGTGGCCGGTGTCAAGGTGGGCACCGTGAACGGCGTGAAGCTGGAGGGCCAAAAAGTCGTCTTGCGATTCACCGTCAAGGAGAAGATCAAGCTCGGCGACCGGACCGCGGCCGCGATCAAGACCAATACGGTGCTTGGCCGCAAGTCGCTGGTGATCATCCCTGAGGGTGAAGGCCGGATGGAGCGGGACGACAACATTCCGATCGAGCGCACCAACGCGCCGTACTCGCTCAACGATGCGCTCGGCGATCTGTCGACCACGGTTCGTGATCTCGACACCGAGCAGCTCAATGAAGCACTGGACACGATGTCAGAGGCAATGGCGGATACGCCGGCGCCGCTGCACGAGGCGCTCGACGGCGTGAGCCGGTTGTCGCGCAGCCTCAACGCCCGGGATGAGCATCTGCGTGAATTGCTCACGCACGCACAGGGCGTTACCAAGGTGCTGGCGGACCGCAGCCAGCAGATCAACGCGCTGATCCTCGACGGCAACGAGCTCTTCGGCGAACTCACCCGCCGCCGTGACGCCATAGCGGAGCTGATTTCCAACATCTCCGCTGTCTCGCAGCAGCTCACCGGATTTGTGCAGGACAACGAACAGGTGATCGGCCCGGCGCTGGACAGGCTCAACAATGTGACCGCGCTGCTGCAGCGCAACGCCGACGCAATTGGCGAGGGGCTCGTGCGACTCGGGCCGTACGCCACATCGCTTGGTGAGGCGGTCGGCTCCGGTCCGTATTTCCAGGCGTTCGTGCAGAACTACGGTTCGGGCAAGATGTTCCAGGCGCTGATCGATGCCTTCGTCTGGCCGGAGCATCTGCCCGACGATCTGCGTAACTACCTCACGAACCCGCCCCCGTCCATCCAGCTGCAGGACCCGCCGCGATGAACAGACTCAAGAGCATCCCGCGCCAATGGATCGCCGCCGTCGTGATTGTGGTGGTCGCGATCGCCGCGATCACGATTTCCTACAACGTCTGGCAGGCACTGCGCTTCGATAAGGTCACCGCGCACTTCACCGGTGCGACCGGGCTCTACCCGGGCGACGATGTGCGTGTGCTCGGCGTGAAGGTCGGCAAGGTGGACGACATCTCGCCCGGCGAGGACTCCACCACTGTCACGATGTCGCTGGACAGCAACGTCAAGGTCCCGGCCGACGCGCGGGCGGTGATCATCGCGCAGTCGCTCGTGTCCGGCCGCTTTGTGCAGCTGGCGCCGGTGTACGTCGATGGGCCGACGCTCGAAGACGGCGACGATATCCCGTTGGAGCGCACCGCGGTTCCGGTGGAATGGGACGAGATCAAGACTGAGCTGACCAAGCTGTCCACTGAGCTCGGCCCGCAGGCCAACGGTGAACAGGGCTCGTTCGGCAACTTCGTCGACGCGGCCGCGGACAACCTTGCCGGTGGCAACGCCGAGTCGCTCAACTCGACTCTGACCGAGCTTTCGCGCGCGATGGGTATGTTCTCCGACAAGCGTGAGGACCTGTTCGCGACCGTCCGCAACTTGCAGGTCTTCGTGTCGGCGCTGGCCAACAGCAACGAGCAGATCGTCCAGTTCGGTGGCCGGCTGGCATCGGTTTCCGATGTGCTGGCGTCGAGTTCGGACGAGCTGGGTCAGGCACTCAACGATCTCGATGTCGCGATCGTGGAGGTGCAGCGGTTCATCAACGACAACAATGACCGACTCACCACCGGCGTCGACCAGTTGGGACAGGCCACAAAGGTTCTCGTGGACAAGCGGCCCGAACTCGAGCAGGTGCTGCATATCGCGCCGAACGCGCTCGCGAACTTCTACAACATCTATATGCCCGCGACGGGATCGCTGGTGGGCGTGATCGGCCTCAACGAAATCGCCAACCCGGTCGCGTTCCTGTGCGGCGCTATCGAGGGCACCGAGACCAACGATTCCCAGCGCTCGGCCGATCTGTGCCGCCAGTTCCTGGCGCCGATCTTCCAATCGGTCATCGTCAACTACCCGCCGATCCTGACCAATGTGGCCAGCAACGTTGCTGCGTTCCCGGACCAGATCGTGTACCAGCCGCCGAGCGTGCGGAACGAGGTTTCGCCCGAGGCGAGGGCCGCGACGCCGCCCACGACGCCGGCGTCGGGTGCAACGGATCTCGGTTCGCTGATGTTGCCGGGAGGTGGACGGTGATCCGCACGATCTCGAGGTCGCGCCGCGCTGCGAGCGTGACCCTGGTTGCCACGGCCGTGGTGCTCGGCACCGCGGGCTGTGAGTGGACCGGCCTGAACTCGCTACCGTTGCCCGGTGCCGAGGGGACCGGCGAGGGCGCGTACGAAGTGATGATTCAGATGCCGAATGTCACGACACTGACCCAGAATTCGCCGGTCCGCGTCAACGACGTGACGGTGGGCTCGGTCTCGAAGATCGAGGTACAGGACTGGCACGCGCTGGTCACGGTGAAGCTCGACGGCGACGTCCAGCTGCCGGCCAACACGACCGCGAAGATCGGCCAGACCAGCCTCCTCGGCTCCAATCACGTCGAGCTGGCACCGCCGGTCGATCAGCCGGCCGAGGGCACGCTCGAACCCGGCGACACAATCCCCCTCGATCGGGCAAGCGTCTTCCCGACCACGGAGCAGACGCTGTCCTCGCTGTCGGTCGTGCTCAACGGCGGCGGCTTGGCGCAGCTGCAGGACATCACGCACGAGCTGAACGCGGCGCTGGACGGCCGCGCGGGAGATGTGCGGGAGCTGTTCCCGCAGTTGAACGAGCTCGTCACGCGCCTCGATGACCAGAGCGCCGACATCGTCGCCGCACTCGATGGACTCGATCGCCTGTCGGTGGAGTTCGCCGCTCAGCAGGACACCATTGCCACCGCGCTGGACCAGATCCCGCCCGCGCTGCAGGTGCTCGTCGCGCAGCAGCAGAACATCTCGGATGCGGTGATCGCGTTCGGGCGGCTGAGCGAGACCGTCAACTCGGTGCTCGACCAGACCGGCGATAATCTCCAGGCCGACATCGAAGACCTGGAGCCGATTGTCACCGCGCTCAACCGGACTGGCACCAAGCTGATCGAGGCACTGCCCGCTCTGATCACGTTCCCGTTCCCGATCACCAACATGGACAAGTGGCTTTTGGGCGATTACGCGAACCTGGTGATCAATATCGACCTGACCAACCAGCGTCTCGACTCCAACTTCCTGACCGGAACCGGGCTCGGTGGCCGCCTGGGCGGCATCGAGGGTCTGGTCGGTACGACGGCGACCGACACCGCGGGACGGGCGACCGACCCGGTGCAGGGACCGCTGCAGACCACCACCGCGGCGGCGCCCAGCCCTAATGCCCCTGCGCCGCTGAATATTCCGGGTCTGCCGCCGATCCCCGGTCTGACCGCTCCGCTGCCAGGCGCGGAGCCTGCGCAGCGACCAGAAGGCACTGGAGGTGCTCGGTGAACCTGACCCGGTTCGTACGCGGGCAGCTGCTCGTCTTCTCGGTGCTGACCGTCATCGGTTTGATCGTGATGAGCATCGTCTACATCGGCGTTCCCGCGATGCTCGGCTTCGGCCGCTACTCGGTGACTGTGGAACTCGCCGCGACCGGCGGGCTCTACCCGCACGCCAACGTGGCCTACCGCGGCACCAATATCGGCAAGGTCGAAGAGGTGCGGCTGACCCCGGTCGGCGTCGACGCCAAGTTGTCGCTCGACAGCAGCTACGACATCCCCGAAGACGTCGAAGCGTGGGTGAAGAGCGTTTCGGCCGTCGGTGAGCAGTACGTCGACCTCATCCCGAAGAGCTCAGGTGGGCCGTACCTGTCGCAGGGTGACGTGATCCCGGTGCAGGACACGAAGTTGCCGCAGGACGTCGGGCCGATGCTCGACCAGGCCGACCGGCTGCTGCAGAGCGTCAAGGACACCCGCCTGCAGGAACTCGTCGACAGCGCTTTTGTCGCGTTCAACGGGACCGGACCGGACCTGCAGCGGCTGCTCGATTCGGCCACCCTGCTCATCCAGGAAGCCGACGAGAACGTCGACCAGACGAAGATCCTGATCGACCAGATCGGTCCGTTGCTCGACACGCAGGTCGAAAGCAGCGATGCGATCCGTTCGTGGACCGCAGACCTCGTTCGGTTCACCGATCAGCTTCGCATCAGCGATCCGCAGTTGCGCTCGCTCATGGAGAACGGGCCGTCCGCGGCTGCCGACGCGAACCGGCTGTTCCAGGAGTTGCAGCCGACGCTGCCGCTGCTGCTGGGGAACCTGGTGAGCGTGGGACAGGTCGCGGCGACCTACAACGCCAGTCTCGAGCAGGTCCTGGTGATCTACCCGCCGCTGATTGCGGCGCTGACCACGGCCCTGCGCGGCGATCCCCAGAATGGCGCCATGGCGGACTTCCACCTGTCGGTGGGCGATCCACCGGCCTGCACTACCGGCTTCCTGCCGCCGAGCGCATGGCGTTCGCCGACGGACTTCAGCGTCCCGGAGACGCCGCCGGGCCTGTATTGCAAGACGCCGCAGGACAGCAAGTTCGTGGTGCGCGGCGCACGCAACACACCCTGCATGGAAGTACCCGGTAAGCGGGCCGCCACCGTGGAGCAATGCAGGAGCCCCGAGGGCTTCCAGCCGGAGGGCACCAACCCCCCGATCCAGAAGCCGCCCGCGCCCGGCGTGGCGCCTAGTTCCTACACTGGGCCGAAAGCCACGGATCGACCGGCTGCCGACCAACCCAGAACAGGAGCACGTCAGTACGACCCAACGTCCGGTACGTACGTCGGCCCCGACGGACGCACCTACAGCCAGCCCAACCTCGCCTCGGGTACCCCCAAGGCGGTCTCGGACTGGCAGACGTTGATGACGGAACAGCAGGGATGACGGAAAGCAACGACAGCGAACAGCAATCCGATGGTCGGCTGCGGCGACGAGCCGTCCGCCGATCGGGTCCGCCCGTCGATGAGACCGGTGGGGCCGTGGAGGCCGCGCCGATCGAGTCGGTGAAAGCCACGCCGTCCGAGGCGGCAGCGGCCACCTCGGCGGTCGAGAATCCTCCGGCTGAAACGCCTCCGCCCGGCGACACCGCTTCGGTCGAGGCGGTTGCCGACGAGGGTGATTCCGGCTCCGGCAGGCGCGGGCTGCAGCTCGTGGGTCTGATCGCCGCAGTGGTCGTGCTGCTCGGCCTGCTCGGAACCACCGGCTGGCTGGCGTACGAGAAGCAGCAGGCCGACGCGCTCGACCAGAAGCGCAACGAGTTCATCGAGGCGGCGAAGGTCTCCGCAACGAACCTGACCAGCATTCACGTCGACACCGCCAAGGACGACGTGCAGCGAATCCTGGACAACGCCACCGGCGAGTTCAAGGAGGAGTTCGACGGCCGCGTGGAGCCATTCGTCAGCGTGGTCACCGAAGCCAAGGTGAACACCGACGGTGAGGTGCTCGAGGCCGGCCTGGAGAGCGAAGCCGGTGACACCGGAAACGTGCTTGTCGCGGTGCGCTCGATGGTGACGAACGCCGGCACCGACAAGCCGCAGCCGCGTGACTTCCGGCTCCGGATCACCATCGTCGAAGAGAACGATCGGATGATGACCTCGAAGGTGGAGTTCGTCGCGTGAGTACCGAAACCACCAACAAGAAGCCGAATAAGTCCCGGCGGATCGTCTTTGCCGTCCTCGGCGTCCTGATCGTCGCCGCGGCCATTGCGGTCGGATTCCTGGTGCCGGGCTACCTGGACAACCAGGCAACCGAAGACGCGCGCGTGGCGGCACCCGAGGCGGCGGCACGCCAGGCGGAGGCGATGCTTGGCTACCAGTTCGACACCGTCGAGGCCGAGCTGCCGAAGGCCGCGGACGGGCTGACCGGGGACTTCAAGGACGAGTACGCGCAGCTCATCAACGAGGTGATCATTCCGGGCGCCAAGGAGAAGCAGCTGACCGTCAAGGTCTCCGTCCAGGCCAAGGGCGTCGTGAACGCGTCACCCGACGACGTGACGGTGCTGCTGTTCGTCAACCAGGTGACCACCGGTAAGGACACCCCGCAGGCAGTGGCCTCCGGCAGCCGGATCCGGATGAACATGCACAAGGAAGACGGCGTCTGGCTCACCTCGGAGTTGACTCCGCTGTAGAAGGCTCCAACCGATCGCGCACCTTCTGTGGTCAGCGCGCATGCCCAGGCGTGCGCGGCGACCCGAGAAGGTGCGCGATTGTGTTTGGCCGCTAGTTCTGCTGCGGGTCCAGTTCGGGGCTGCCCATCAGTGCCTGCCCCGCGATGCCGCCGTGCGTGAGGGTGTCCAGGAACGCGCGGGCCCACAAATCCACATCGTGGGTCAGGACCTGACGGCGCATCGACCGCATCCGCTTGCGACCGTCGTACTTGTCTTGCTCGATCGCCGCCACCATCGCGTCCTTCACGCCTTCGAGGTCGTGCGGATTGCATTGGTATGCCTGACGTAGTTCGGCGGCGGCCCCGGTGAACTCGCTGAGCACGAGCGCGCCCCCGAGGTCGGAGCGGCACGCGACGTACTCCTTCGCGACCAGGTTCATGCCGTCGCGCAGCGGGGTGACCAGCATGACGTCTGCGGCAACGTACGACGCGATCAGTTCGTCGCGCGGCACGGGCTTGTGCATGTAGTGCACGACCGGGTGCCCGACCCTGCTGAATTCGCCGTTGATCCGCCCGACCTGGCGTTCGATGTCGCCGCGCATCTGAATGTAGCTTTCGACGCGCTCCCGGCTCGGCGTCGCGAGCTGGATCATCACGGTCTTCTCGGGGTCGACCCGGCCCTCCTCGAGAAGTTCGAGTAGCGCGTTCAGGCGGACGTCGATGCCCTTGGTGTAATCGAGCCGGTCCACGCCGAGCATGATCGTCGTCGGATTGCCAAGTTCTGTGCGCATCTCCCGGGCGCGGCGGCGCACGCTGCTCCGCCGCGACGATTCGTCAAGGGTGCCGGAGTCGATCGAGATCGGGAACGCGCCGACCCGCACGGTTCGGAATCCGACCTGTACGACGCCGAAACGCGACCGCACACCCACGTTGCCCCGTGAGGTGGACTGCCCCGCGAGCCTTTTGGCCAGGTAGAGGAAGTTCTGGGCGCCGCCGGGGAGGTGAAAGCCGATCAGATCGGCACCGAGCAGTCCCTCCACGATCTCGGTCCGCCACGGCAGCTGCATGAACAGCTCGACCGGCGGGAACGGGATGTGCAGGAAGAAGCCGATGGTGAGGTCCGGACGCAGCATGCGCAGCATCTTGGGCACGAGCTGGAGCTGGTAGTCCTGGATCCACACCGTGGCGTTCTGTGCCGCGACCTTTGCGGTTTCCTCCGCGAACCGCCGGTTGACCTCGACGTAGGCCTTCCACCATTGGCGGTGGTAGGTCGGGCGCACGATCAACTCGTGATACAGCGGCCACAGGGCTGCGTTGGAAAAGCCCTCGTAGTAGTCCGCGACCTCCGCTGAACTCAGCGGGACCGGGTACAGCTCGAGGCCGTCCTGGACGATCGGTTCAACCTCTACGTCGGGTACTCCCGGCCATCCGATCCAGGCACCCTTGTTGCTGCGCAGGATGGGTTCCAGCGCCGTGACGAGTCCGCCGGGGCTGCGCTTCCAGCGGGTGGAGCCGTCGGGCAGAGTTTCGAGGTCGACGGGCAGTCGATTGGCCACGACGACGAAATCCGAGCCTTTGGGCACCTTGTTCCTCGCTGATTCGGAGGGCTAGCGCACGGAGTCCCCGCGCACGCGAAGCGGCGGAGCGAACTACTCGGAGCGGTTGATCGGTCCAATCCCCAGCATCGCGAGCAGCATGCGGCACTCCTCGGCGTCTTCTGCGTACGCGGCTACGACGCGCTGCGCCTGGCGGGCGGTCTCGTCCGCAACGGGTTCGAGTTCGCCGTCTGCGATGTCTTGAGCCGTCGTGTTCGCGGCCATGATGTTCCTTCCGGTTGCTCGGGGCTAGCCCCGAGCATTATCGAATTGCCCAACGACTCTATGAGATACGCGGCCTCGATTGCCACTCCCCGTCGATGGTTTCGCAGGTTGCCCGCTCGCGTGCCCGGTTGGCGGACTCTCCGAAGACGCGATACGGCGGTGAACTACGGTTGATTGGCTACGTTCCATGCGCAGAAAGGACCCTTGATGCCGGTCGCAACGGTCAATGGGATTGGACTGAACTACCAGGTCAAAGGGTCCGGCCCGCTCGTCGTCCTGGTGATGGGCACGGGCAGTCCGGGCCGGGTGTGGGATCTGCACCAGACGCCCGCGCTGGTCGCCGCCGGATATCAGGTGTGCACCTTCGACAACCGGGGCATCGCACCGTCGTTCGAAAGCCCGAACGGCATCACGATCGAGGATCTTGTCGCCGATACCGCGGCGCTCATCAAGCACCTCGATTCCGGGCCTGCTCTGATCGCCGGTACGTCGATGGGTGCGCGGGTGACCCAGGAACTGGCGTTGGCGCATCCAGGCCTGGTTCGTAAGGCGGTATTCATGGCCGGGCATGCGCGGCTCGATCAGTTCCAGAAGACGCTCTCGCTGGGTGAGCACGATCTCGACGCCATGGGCGTCTCGCTCCCGCCGAAGTACGACGCGGCCGTTACCGCAGTGATGAATCTGTCGCCGGCAACGCTGGCCGACCCGCGTGGCGCGCAGGACTGGCTGGATCTGTTCGAGTTCTCGGGCGGGCGGGTTTCCCCTGGCGTGCGTGCGCAGCGGCGGATGGACCACGAGTTCAACCGTGTCACCGCGTACCGGTCGATCACGGTGCCGTGCCTGTCAGTGGGATTCGCCGACGACCGGATGATCCCGCCGTATCTGTCCAAGGAGGTGGCGGAAGCGATCCCCAGAGCGCAGTATGTGGAGATTCCGGACACCGGGCATTTCGGCTATCTGGAGCGGCCGGCGGAGGTCAATAAGGTCCTGCTCGACTTCTTCTCCGAATAGGCTGAGTGGATAATGCGAAACCATGCGCACCGACTGGGTCGGCTGCGCACCCTTGCTTAGGTTGCACTAACCTGAAATTGGCCGCGTCATATTGTTAACGCAGTCCTTGCTACGGTCGAACAATAAGAGCGAGAGACCTCGAAGAACAGGGTCTCGAGACGAGTTGAGGTGAAATGAGCACTAACCCGTTCGACGACGAAGACGGTCGCTTCTACGTTTTGGTGAACGACGAGGACCAGCACTCGCTGTGGCCGACGTTTGCCGACGTTCCCGAGGGCTGGCGTGTCGTGTTCGGTGAGGACACCCGCGCGGCGTGCCTCGAGTACGTCGAGGCGAACTGGACTGACATGCGTCCGAAGAGCCTCCGCGAGGCGATGGCCGCCGACGAGGCTGCCCGCGCCGGCTCGTAGACCGAGCACAACTACCGATCCAGCTGCGTTTGCGCCCTGGCGGCCGGTCCCCGGCCCCAGGGCGCACGCAGTGGTCGTTGTGCTGTCCGCAGCGCCCAACCCGTCCGCCGCTTGATCCGCGGCCGACGCAGTGTTCGCGCACCCCATTCGCCGAGTGTGGCACCCGCAGCCAGGGCGCAACCGATGCCGAACGCGCCGGCCAGCGAACTGAATCCGACGAGCAGTTGATCGTTCAGCGAGGCGTAGAGCCCGCGATACAACGCCAAGCCAGGTAGCAACGGCGTGATACCCGCGACCGCGACGACAAGCGGCGGGGTGAGCGAGCGGCGGGCCATGAGACCACCGGCCAGGCCGACAACGGTCGCCGCGAATCCTGCCGAGAGAATCGGCCCGAAGCCCGCCTGCTGGAGCAGCAGGAAGCTGAGTGTGCCCACCGCGGCGCCGATTGTCGCCGCCCACAGCGCCCGGCGCTCGGCGTAGCTCGCCAGTGCGAACATCAGGGCCGCCACGGCACCGGCAATCACCTTCGTGGGAAGTTGCGTGATGTCGGCCGGGGCAATCGTTTCGATGACCGGGATCTTCGCGTCCAGTAGCTCCGCGAGCCGAAGGGTGATGGCGATGCCGGCGATGATGCCGCCGGTCGACATGATCACTTCCAGCAGACGGGCCGACGCGGTGATAGGAGCGCCCGTGATGGCGTCCTGGACGGAACCGACGAGCGAAAGCCCGGAGAGCAGCACGGTGATCCCGGCGGCGATGATCTGCGATGGGTAGAGGTCTATCCCGAGGTCGTCGGCGTAGGTGAAGAGCGCGATGGCCGGTGCTGCCGCGATCGCACCACCGACCATGTGCTGAAAGAAGAACGGCAGGCCGAACCGGTTGAGCAGGCGGTTGGTCCGGTCGATGGCCAGCGTCGTGAAAAAGCTGACCACCATCATGAGCAGTCCACCGCCGAGCAGGGCGGAGATCGCCCCCGCCATCCCGGCCCAGGCCAGCGACGCCACCCAGCGGTTGTAGGGATGCGGAGCCGCGATGATCTCGCTCAGCGCGCGGTGGGCGACCTCGGGCGGCACAACCTCGCGCCGGATCCGGCGGGTGAGCCGGTCGACAGCGGCGAGCCTGGTGAAGTCGTGGGAGCGGTAGTTGACGATCCGCATCGTGCTCGCCGGGGGCATCGTCGGTCCGCGCGCGGCGCTGATGGTGATCGAGTTGAACGTGACGTCGATATCGCAGCGGGCCAGGCCGTAGGTGGCCGCGATGAACTGCACCTGGGCGATCGTGTCCATCACACCGGTGCCGGAGGCCAGCAGGACCTCGCCAACTCGTACCGCGAGGTCGAGCACCGAGGCGACGCTGGCGTCGTCCGCCAGGTCGATCGGTTGAAGCGGCGCGGGCGCTGCGGTGACCGCATCCGCGGTCGCTCGGTTGTCCGCCGTGATCGCGCGCAGGAGGCGACCGGCGATGTACCTGAAACGACGTTCGGCCGGCTCGGTTGTTCGGTCCTCGGTAGGTAAGTCGGTCATTCCGCCACGGGTCAGCTATCGGGAACGAGGTCCCCTTCGGTCATATCGGTTGCGGACAGAGCGGTAGCCAGATCATCGTGCCGGTAAACCGAGGTGACTCTGTCGTGCACCACACGAAACGCCGTGGCGATCGTTGCGGTCTTGCCGGGACTAGCTGTCCAGGACGCGTCTTGCTCAACGACGACCACTCCATCGTGGTAATACAACCGGCCCGGAACGAGCCGTATTCCAGACTCGCTTGCCCAATCCCGCAGCGCGGCAAGGCCCTGCGATGCCCCCTGCGGCCCGCCGAGTTCGACGTCGTCGCTGGACAGCTCGAGCAGTGTGTCGAAGTCCGCATCGTTGAGCGCGTCATGCCAGGCGAGGACGGTGGCGATCTCGGATGTGCTCATGCTCTGCAACCTAGCCCGTGAGGGCGGTATGACGCAGGCGGATATGATGGGTCACGCTTTTCCGCCTCCTTAGCTCAGTGGTAGAGCACTCGCCTTGTAAGCGAGCGGTCGTCAGTTCAATCCTGACAGGGGGCTCCACTTGTGCCCGTGCACGTTCACTGCGGTACGGCGACCGGTTCGATTCGGACCGGCACGCCGTTGAGTACCGACATCCCCGCGAGAACCTCGAGGTCGCCGGGGCTGTTGGAGGTCAGCACGTTGACGCTGGCGCCGGGCGCAGAATTGGCGAGTTGCCATCCGCCCCGGTGCCCCCAGCCGTGCGGGACCGCAATCGTTCCCGGCTGCACCTCGTCGGTGACGAGCACTTCCGTCTCGATCGACCCGCTGGGCGAGGTGATCCGAACCTGGTCACCGTCGTAGAGACCGGCCTGCCGCGCGTCGACGACGTTGATCCGCGCACGATGCCGACGATTGCCCCTCATGAGGGTCGGGCTGTTGTGCATCCAGGAGTTCTGCGAGCGCAGCTCACGCAGGCCGATCAGACGCAGCGGGAACGCCGGGTCGGCCGGCTCTCGCGCACCGAGGCGCTCGACCTCGTCGAGGATCTGCGGCGGGTCCAACCACACCTTCTTGTCGGAATGCCGAACTACCTCACCGAGGAGGCCGGCCGGCGCATGCTCGGACACGACGATGCCGTGCGGGTTCTCGCGCAAACGCTTGGGGTTCAGCCCGCCCCTGCGCAATCCGAAGCGGTCGCCGTGAGGCCCCACACGCAGCAGCATCTCGATCATGCCGCGCGGGGTGACCCTGATGAGGCCGCGGCGGTCCAGCCACGCGAGGACGCCGTTGACCCGCTCGAGCGGGCCAGTTGCGAAAAGCGACAACCCCATTCGGCGGGCGATGTCGCGGTACACCTCCCACTCGGGGCGGGCCTCGCCATATGGCGCCACCACGGGCTCGGTGCCCTGCACGAATACCGTCGGCGAGCATGCGGCGAAACCGATTGGGAGGTCGTGCCGTTCGAGCATCGTCGTTGCCGGCAGCACGTAGTCGGCGTGCTTGTTGGTCTCGTTGACGTAGAAGTCGAAGGACACGCACAGGTCCAATTCGCCGATTGCCTCGGCCAGGGCGTCGCCGTTGGGCACCGACAACACCGGGTTTCCGGCAAGCACGAACAGTGCGCGCATCCGGCCGGCACCCGGCGTGGTGATCTCCTCGGCCATGACTGCCGCGGGGAAGGTTCCGTTGACATCGGGGAGGCCACCGATCCGAGATCGGGCGGTGTCGTAGGTGAGACGGTCGGCGCGCTCGGCGAACTCCTCCAACGGGATGACGCCGCGCGACAACAGCGTGCCACCGGGGCGGTCGAAGTTTCCGGTGACGAGGGTGAGCGCGTCGAGCAGGAAGCTCACGAGGGTTCCGTGCCGGCCGAGGCACGCGCCCGTGCGTCCGTATGCGGTCGCGGTAGGTGCGTTTGCGAAATCCCGGGCCAATGCGCGCAATTCGGCGGCAGGAACGCCGGTGTGCGCCTCGGTGCTTTCGGGCGTGAACGGGAGGCACAATTCGCGAAGTGTCGCCCCGCCACGTGCCTGCTGCTCTGTTGCGGTGGCGTCGTCGAGTCCTTGATCGAAAATGACCTGCAGCATCGACAGCAGGAGCCAGGCATCCGAGTCGGGTCGAACGGCGAGATGCTCGAAGGCGCGGGCGGTTTCGGTTCGCCGTGGATCGACGACGACTACTCGGCCACCGCGCCGGACGATGCCGCTCAGATCGTCCTTCATGCGGGGCGCGCGGACCGCGCTGCCGTGCGACACCAACGGGTTCGCGCCGAGCATGAACAGGAAGTCTGTCCGGGGCAGATCGGGGAACGGCAGTTGGCTGACGGCGCCGTACAGCAGCTTGCTGGCCACGAACCGGCTGTTGATGTCCTGGGATCCCGCCGAGTACAAGTGCTTCGACCCGATACGCGCCATGAACAGGCCCGGCCACAGGCCGGTCGCATAACTGAATGCAGCGGGATTACCGAAGTACTGGCCGACCGATTCGCCGCCGTGGGTGCCGATGATCGCAGCGAGCCGGGCCGCGATGTCGTCGAGCGCGTCGTCCCAACCGACAACGTCGAAGCCGCCGTCGGGCCGCCGGCGCAGCGGGTTCAGAACGCGATCGGGGTCGTTCTGGACATCGGTGAAAGCGACACCCTTGGGGCAGCAACGGCCCTTCGACAATGGGTTCTCCGGGTCGGGACGCAGCGATATCAGACGTTCGTTTTCGACAGTTGCGATCAATCCGCACAACGGTTCACAGATGCGGCAGTAGGTAACGCGTTGTTCGACGGTCATTTCTGTGGCTTTCGTGGTGAGCGCTGCGGGCGCTGAACCGGTTCGGGAGGCAGGCCGTGCTGGGCCTCGATACCTCTGAGCAACAAGGTGATTCGACGTTGAAAAGCTTCGTCCTCGAACGGGTCGTATCCGGCCTTGCCGATGGCGCGCAGCGTCGGGTAGTCCTCCGGGGCAGCTTGTGCGGTCAGCGAGAAGATGCGGGCGAACCAGGGCTGCCCCTTTTGGCGGTGCACGTACTCACGGTGAGCTTCGCTGACGGCGCCCAACGCCATTTCGACGACCGCGGAATACACGTCGAGGGCGTCGGCCGGTGCGAGGCCTTGCGCGTGCAGGCCGTCGAGCGCCTCGCCGACATTGGCCATTTCGCCGTCGTACTCGACACCATCGCTGATGAACTTCTCCAGCAGTGTCGGTTCGGCGACAAGCGCCGTCCGGATGTAGGACGCGTAGCTTCGCAGCCAGACCGCCCAGTGCTGTCCCTCGTAGCGCGGCGGGGGCGAGCTCTGCAAGGTGTGGCGGGCGACCAGGGCCAGCAACTCGTCCTGGTTCTTCACATGGTGATACAGGCCGGGCAGGCTGACACCGATGTGTTCGGCGACGCGGCGCATCGTGGCGTTCGTCGGCCCGATCTCGAGGACGGCCTGCGTGATCATTTGGATGTCGATTCGGCGCGGACGGCCGCGCTTCTGCGCCGGGACTTCCCGCATGTCGTTCAGCGTGACTCCTCGCGCAGGCCGCGGTACTCGCTGAGAACGGGCGCCAATTCGTCGGGCGTAGCGCCGTGCAGGATCACGCGGTCGGCGCCGTAGCCAATCTCTGCGCGGACGCGCTCTGCGCAATTGCGTGGGCTGCCGGTAGCGGCTGGTTCGAGCCATTCGGCCGGGATCAGTGTGGCGATGTGTTCGATCTGATCGGCAGTGGCTTTGCCGTCGATGCCACCGGCGATCGATTGCACAACCGCGTCGTCGCGAAAGCGTTGCAGCACAGCCGGGTCCCAGCCATTGGTGCGCACCATCAGATCGCCGTAGCCCTGCAGGTAGGTGGCGAGGCGCGCAACGGTCTTCTTCAGCCGCAGTTCCTCGGGCAGGTGATCGCCCACGGTCGCCAAACAGGACCACACTCGTACCTGGTCGGGATCGCGCCCCGCCTTCTCTGCGGATTCTTTGACCGTTCGCACGGACCGCTGCAACGTTTCAGGGGTGAAGTAGGTGTGCAGGATGACGTCGTCGAAGGCGCGCCCGCCGAGTTCCAGTGTCCGCGGGCCGAAAGCGACCAGGGCCAGCCGGATGTCCTCCTTGAAATCGCTGTCCAGGAACAGAATTGGATAGTGTCCGATCGGCCCGTTGTGTCCGACGATCGCCTCGCCGTGCCACAGCCGTCGCATAACCGAGGCGAAATCTTCCATTTGATCGGTGGTCACGGCCGGAATTCCGAATGCCGAATAGATTGCGCCGATACCGCGCCCGATGCCGAGGGTGAAGCGGCCGCCGGAAAGCCTGTGCAATGTCGTTGCCCACGAGGCGGTGATGAGTGGGTGACGTGTGTTGTGATTCGTCGCCGCGGTGGCGATTTGCATGCGCGAGGTGACCGCGCACGCGGCACCCGCCAGCGATGAGGCCTCCTTGATGTTCCAGCGCTCGGAGATGAACGCGGTGCCGAGGCCGAGTTCTTCTCCGCGCCGGGCCTCGGGGATCAAGCTCGCGGGACCGTCGCCGCCGGCCCCTGCGAGGAGGTAGAAGCCCAACTCCTCGAGAACGCCGGACGCTGGGGTGGGCTGGGTGACTGTCATGCGGTCAGGCCCCCGCACGTTCGCGGATCAGCGCCAGCGCGTCGTGCGCACGGATCGCATCACACCCGCGCGAAAGCATGGTGAGGACCATGTCGTCGCCTCGGTCCGTCGCCGCCGCAAAGGCGAAGCCGAGTGTGGTCAACAGCGGCACCTGCAGTAGTCCGATTCGGTAATCGGTCCAGCACTCGGCGTCGGAGTAGTCGTGGACACCGTGTGCCCGTAGTGCCTCGTAGTAGTGGGTGACGAGTTGTCGCTCGTAGCGGCCTCGCTGCTCGGGCGGCAGGCTGGTGGCGAGGAAATAGGACAGGTCCCGCGCAGGCAGCCCCACCGAGAGCGTCTGCCAATCCACGATGGTGACGGTGCCCCGATCCGAATCGAACATCATGTTGTCGAGCCGGTAATCACCGTGCAGCAGTGCGAAGCGATCGGGTTCGAGCAACAGCCATGGCTCCACGAGGTCGGCCGCTGCCAACAGGGTGTCGCGGTCAGCCGGAGTTATCTGCGCACCCAGCCGCTCGAGTGTTGTCTGTGTCGCAACGCGGGCCAATTCGCCCATCCCGTAGGCGATGTCGCGATCGGCCCGGGGCATTGTCGCGGCCGGAAAATGGAGCCAGGCCGGATCGCACCATCGGGGGCCGTGTAACCCCGCGAGCGCCGCCACGGCCAACCGGGCCAGCGCAGGATCGCAGCCTGCGAGCTGATCGCCTTGCGCCGCGGGAGCGAGGTCGCTCATCACCAGAACGAAATCTGCACCATCGCGGGCGATTTCGCAGTGGTACACGTTGGGCAATGGCACCGCGACAGTGTGCGCGACATCGCGGTAGAACCCGTGCTCGGCGCGATAGCCGAGGGCGACGCGTTCCCGGACGGACTCATCCTGGGAAGGCAGCTTCACGATGACGGTCTCGGGCAGATCCGTCGCTGGGCTGCCGTATCGCAGATGCGCACGGTAGGTCGCGCCGGTCTGGCCGGTGCCGACGGGTTCGACGGTGACCGCCTCGACGGGAGTACCGAGGACTGACGCCAGCCACGGCGCCGTGACGTCGGCAGGGCCGTGCGGGAGCGTGTGCGTGACCGGCATTCGTCCGTTCAACTCCTTGTGACCTGGGTCATATCAAGTGAATTTCGATAATATGTATCAAAATCCAGCCCAGGTCAAGAGTCGCGCCAATCCGGTTTGTGCCGACCCTGCGGACGACGATGGCCGCCCCGCAACAAGCAGGGCGGCCATCGTGGACAGTCGAGCGGGACTCAGTAGCTGGCGTTTCTACCGCCAAATACCCCGGTCATCCCACTGGCCGGGCGGTACTCCGAAGAGTTTCATCAGTTGCCCCGGCGGGATTCCAAGCAACTGGCCCAGATGTCCGGGCGACAGATTCAGGTCCGCACTCGAGTTCGGAACATTCGGCCACACTCTCACGGGGTCGGCCTGGGCCGCCCCGGCGCCAAACCCCAAGGCGGCAGCCCCCAACGCGCCGGCCACTACGGTTGTTCCTAGCGTTTTCTTCAGCTTCACAGGGCTCATTCCTTCCGCAATCTTCCCCGGATCCCACCTTAGGAGTTACCGGCGGTTGTCACCGATCCATTCATCCGTCTACCCAGTGCGGGGGTGCCGAAACCTTGACGCTTGACCACCGGTGACCGTGCCTTCATGCTTTGGACGCGCGCGTCGGGAGCGGTAGGTACCTGCTTTGACTACAGACAGGGGACCCTGATGGCCGAGGGAGCACCGTTGCGAGTGGTCGTCTGGTCCACCGGAGGAATCGGGTCGATCGCGGTGCGTGCTGTCGCCGAGAATCCGAGCACCGACCTCGTCGGGGTGTGGGTGCATTCGGCCGACAAAGCGGGCCGCGACGCTGGTGAGATCGTCGGAATCGGCCCGATCGGGGTAACCGCCACCACCGATGTCGACGAGCTCATCGCGCTACATCCCGACTGCGTCGTTTATGCCGCGAGCGGGCCGGAGCGCGACGCGGCTGCCGTGCCGGACTATGTCCGGTTGTTGGAAGCCGGTATCAACGTTGTCACCACGACCGTCAACCGGCTGATCTACCCGCCCGGTTTCGAACCGGACATTTGGCGAAACCAGTTGGCGGAGGCAGCTCAGGTCGGCGGGGTGTCGCTGTATGCGAGTGGCATCGAACCTGGCTTCGCCGCAGACCATCTCGTGCTGATGCTCGCAACGCAGTCCAAGTCGATCCGCACTATCAGCGCGAGCGAGATCGCGTTGTACGACGACTATCCGGTGGCAGAAACGATGATGGACGCCATGGGATTCGGCCGGCCGCTCGATTACATGCCGGCGCTCGCGTATCCGGGAACCATCGCGTTTCAGTGGGGTCCGGGGCTTCGGCTGATCGCGCACGGTCTGGGGTTACAGATCGACGAAATCCGGGAGACCTTCGACAGGGTTCCCACCGACCGCGATCTGCACGTGGCATTCGGTACCGCCGAGGCCGGCACGTGCGGGGCGCTGCGCACCCGAGCCACCGCGGTCATCGACGGCCGGGAAGCGATCACGATCGAGCACGTGAACCGGCTGGCACCCGATCTCGGCGTGGAATGGGCTGAGCCCCTGGATAATCCGGTGTACCGGATCCGCATCGAGGGCGAGCCGGATATCGCGTGCGACATGACTGCGTCCCTGCGCGATCCGAAGGCGTCTGGATCTGTGATGGATGGCGGGGCCGGCGCAATGGTGTCGACGGCGATGCGTGTAGTCAATGCCATCCCCTACGTGGTCGAGGCAAAGCCGGGCCTGGTGAGCGCGCTCGACCTCCCGCTCACGCTTCCCCGCAACGTGTTGCGCTAATTGGGCGACGAACCTTTCATCATGTTCAATGGCTTGCCAGATCCAGCCCTTTCCGGCGCCGCGGATACGGGAGTGACACCGAAACGACCTCATCCGCATCCCGTCAGTTGTCTCGCGAAACCCCACGGTTGACCGCCGTACAAAGGGACCGTAGCTAGAGAGGGAGAATCGCAAGTACTGGCGGGGATTTCGCCACAACGGGCTCTTTCGTCATGCTCAGCGGATTCGCGGGAGATACCGTCAGTTCGCCTTCACCACGCGTTGATGTTCGCCTGTTTTGCCCAACGCAGGTGAACAATTCAGCCTCTACCTGAGGATTGCCTCAAGGACAGTTCCTGATGTTCGCCCGGTGATGCGCGAATAGATGGCGAATGCCTGTCGCTCTGAGAGGCTTGCGACGATGTCGCACGCGAGGCGCACGTACGCAGCCTCCGCCGTCTCGTGCGCGTCCATCCGCGCCTCGTCCTCACGATACGATCTTGCCCAGGAAGGTAGTGCATGCGGATTGCTGGTGACCTGATCACGGTAGTAGTTGAAAAGGCATCGCACGAGTTCCCGCTGGCCGCGTTGTTGCGCAGCGAGGGCTGGTGATTCGATGACATAAGTCCACGCGAAGCTCTTGAGAAGGTTGATTTCGCGCCGCATGTCCGGATCCTCCACTAGCCCACCATCGGGCGCCTTCGTTAACCCGGTCATGTAGAGATTGATCTTGCTCGGAATGAGGTTGTTCATCGCGCCTCGAGTTGTCGCTTCAACCCATGGCTCCGTGGGGAACTCGCTGAATAGTGTTTCGGCGGTCGCCTCATACTCAGCGCTATCGAATGGGCGCCCTTCCTTGGTCCATCTTGTGAAAGTTCTATCGAGAAAACGGGATTGTTCCTGGTCGGCCCCTTCACCACGCGCGAGCCTGTCGAGTGGAATTAGTCCGACTCGGAAGAAATCATCAACGTCATGTAACGCGTACGCGACGTCATCTGCCCAGTCCATGATCATTGCTTCGGGTGTCTGGACCCCAAGTGCATCGGCCGGAATCCCTTGTCGTGTCCAGTTGAAATATTCTTCGTCGGGATCGTCGAACGTCCCATATTTCCTATGGTGATATCCCGACGTGGACCGCGGCCAGGGATATTTCGACAAAGCTTGAAGTCCCGCTCGGGTCAGATCCAATCCATGGTGGCTTTCCGAGCGGTGTGCAAGGCTCGTTACGATGCGAAAGGATTGCGGATTTCCCTCGAATCCGGCTGGCAAGTGCGCGTCCCGTACGAGTTCGTCCAACTCCTCTTCGGCTACATGCCCGAATGGAGGGTGGCCCAAATCATGTGCCAGTGCAGCTGTCTCGACGATGTCGGGGTCTACCCGGGTTGCCAGATCCGCGTCGTCTGCAATGAGTCGCTCGGCCAATCGGCGCGCGACCTGAGCAACTTCCAGAGTGTGCGTCAGGCGATTGTGGAACAGCTCAGTTTCGTGGCTGCCAACGACCTGGGTGACCTCCGCTAGCCGCCGGAATTGGGGGCAGTACAAGACGCGGTCACGGTCCCGTTGGCCCGGTGTCCGAGGGTCAGGTGGTGTCTTGGCGCCATCTGATGAGTACTTCCGCGCGAACCTGTTATTGGCGCCGCCGGAAGTGGGTGCGCTCAAAAGCGTTGCGGCTAGACGCGGTCGAGGCGACCGTTCGCTGCGCGCGTGATCCGGTTCTCCGAGATCAGTTGCCAGTACGCCTCTCTCACTACGGATGGCGGCCGCTTTGCTGACACTGCGCGAATAACTGCGACTGCCGTCGCGTCATCGCCTTTCTCTGCGACCGTCTCCAAGATGTCGTTCTCGGTGTCCTGGAGCAAGTCGGTGCCAGCAGCCATTTCGATCCCTTTCGCTCCGGATGTCTTGATGTCGTCATTCTGCACGAGAACACTGACATCGTGCCGGGAAATCCGTCGGTGTGTCGAATGGCGACCGTGTCAGGGCGCCTGGCCTGGGGAAACTCGGTGGCCAGCCCACTGGCAACGGGCGTTGTCGACTTCGGGGCGCACGGCGCCGGTGGCGACGACATGTGGACCCAGGCTTTCCGCTCTGCCTAAACTCGGCTTTGACACTACGCCCGGGCAGCCGCCACGCCATGACAACAACCCGATGGTCATGGTGCCCGTGGGAGGTGTGTCTCACTCCGTTCCGGCAAGCCGCCATCGACGTCAAGGAGACGGATGACCTCGGGCTCCGGCGAAGCGCCATCGGTCCAATCGCCTGTCGGAGCTCCGCACGACTGCACGGTGCTGATGTCGGATGATGCCAAACTGGCTTGCGGGTCTTGCGGCAGCCAATCTCCGGTGCGAGCCTTCTACAGGCGTCGAGGCCGCCCTAGCTGTCGGACGGGATTGATGTCATGTTGGTCAGCGCGCCACCGAGATCGGGCCCTGCTGTTGGGGCCGCCACGGAACCTGCTTGCGACATGACCTGTTCCGCAACGCGTTCGAGATAGGGCCATGCCATCTCCGGCGGGAGCCCGCCGCACAGCGGCGAGAGGGTGAGCATCTGTCCGGCGGCCACCCGCTCGATTGCCTCGGGAACCGTGAAGATGCGGTGCGAGGACGAAGTCTCGCGGAGTTCCTCAACTGTCCGGGCCACCGAGATGCCCGCGGACGTCGTGTTGTCCGGATTCCATTCGGCGTAGCACTGCGCGTCATGGAGTAGATAAGGCCCAATCTCGTCCCATGCCTGATCAATGTCCTCGGCGACGAAGCTGACCGACGGTGTATCGCGCGGTGGGAGCAAGGTGATCCCGGGCTGGTGCCCGTGCTCGCTGCACGACTGTTCGTATTCCTCCTGCATGCCGGGAACACTGGCTTGCGCAAGGAAACTCAGCCCGTAGCGGCCGGCCCGCCGAGCCGCCGCCAGGCTGCCGCCGCCCCACATGAGCATGGGACCGCCGGGGGTGAAGGGGCTCGGCGTGGCGTGGATACGGCGGCCGTCCAGTTCGACGACCTCCCCGGCGAGCAAGCGGCGAAGCAGCGAGACGTTCACGTCGGCAATGCGTCCGCGCTGCCGGACGTCCTTGCCGAAGTGCTCGAATTCCTCCGGGCGGTACCCGAGGCCCAGGGTGATCGACGTGCGCCCGCGGCTGATGAGATCCACCACCGCAATCTCTTCGGCGAGGCGAACGGGTTCGTAGAACGGAACGATGACGATCGCGTTGATGGCGAGCGATCGGGTCCGGGCAGCGATGGCCGCGGAAAGGATCAACGGTGTCGGAAGGTACCCATCCGGGCTGGCATGGTGTTCGCACACAACCGCGGCAATGCAGCCGTGTTCCTCTGCCCAACCGGACATGTCGAGTGCGGCTTGGTAGAGATCGGCCGCGGGGGCGCCGACGGATGGGGCGCGCATATCGAATCGCAGCGAGAACACGTTGCTCCTCAGCTAATTGGGCACATTTGCGGGATAAGTCACCAGGCGATGGGCAGTTCGCGCACGCCGTAAATCTCCTTGCCGCCGTGGTACTCGAGCTTTTCCGGCGCAGTTGTCATGCGAAGCCCGGGCAGTCGTCGGGCCAACGTGGCGAACGCGATCTGCATTTCGGCACGCGCGAGGTTCGCCCCGAGGCATTGATGCACGCCGTATCCGAAGCCGAGATGTCCGCGGATATTCCGCTCGATATCGAACTGCTCGGGCCGCTCGGCGAATTCGGGGTCCCAGTTGCCGGCGGGCAGGTTGAACAGCATGACCTCACCGGCGCGGATCAACTGCCCGCCGATGGTGACGTCCTCGCGCGCGACGCGGTCCACCAGGCTGTGTACGACGGTGAGGTACCGCATCAGCTCGTCGACCACATTCGCGACCAGTGCGGGATCCTCGTTGTCGCACAACTGGTTCCAGACGTCCGGGTGCTCGAGCAGGCACACTGTTCCCAACGCGATCATGCTTGCGGTGGTCTCGTGGCCGGCGGAAAGCATGATGAGCGCGGTCATCGTCACCGTTGCATGGCTGACCTCCCCGGTAGCGACGTGGTCGGTGACCAGTCGGCTCAGCAGATCATCGCCTGGTTCGCGTTGTTTGCGTTCCACCAGTTCGGAGAGGTACGCCAGCAGTGCAGCGCTGGCCGCCCACTGCGATTCCATGCCGGCAGCCGCGTCGAGAGTCTTGGCGCTGAGCTCTTCGAATAGCTTGTGATCCGCGTACGGCACGCCGAGGAGTTCGCAGATCACCGAGGAGGGCAGGGGTAATGCGAAGTCCCGTACCAGATCGGCGGGCGACCCCTTCGCGATCATGTTGTCGAGAAGTCCGTCCACCTTTTCCTGGATGTAGGGCCGCATCGCATCGACTCGTCTGGCAGTGAAGTCGCTGGTCATCATGCGACGCAGGCGATTGTGTTCGGGATCGTCCATTCGCGGAAAAATCAGCGGCAGGTCGTCGCCCACAGGCTGCGCGCCGAACGTGTTGAGGTCCGCGCTGACTCGAGGGTCGGTCAGTGCCGCTCGAATGTCCTGATAGCGGCTGATTACCCACACCGGTTCGCCCCGCCAGGACGCGCGTTGCAACCCGTCGGACTCGCGCCAATCGGCGAAAGCGGCCGGCGGGTGCAGGGGGCAATGCGCATCGCGCTGCACCGGCATCGCGGGTAGTTCGTGGTGCTCACCGCTTGTGGAGGTCGTCATCGCCGCTCCGTCCCGAGAACGCACAGTTGGCCATAACCGACAGTTGGGCTGTCAATTCGGTCCGACTGTAGGACGCCAAGAAGTGACAGTCAACCTGTCACTTAGTATTCTGATCGGGTGTCGACCTTTGCGGATCGGGGATTGCGCGCTGACGCTGCGCGAAACGCGGAACGCATTGTGGCCGCGGCCCGAAGTGTCTACGCCGAGGTTGGCCCCGACGCCTCGCCCGAGGCGATCGCAGCCGCCGCAGGTGTGGGCGAACGGACGCTGTATCGGCGGTTTCCCACCAAGGCAGACCTGCTGCGCGCGGCGCTCGACAGTGTCGCCGAGGAACTCGATCCCACGATCGAGAAGGCTCGAGCTGACGAGAATCCGGTCCGCGCGATCGCGGACATCCTCGAGGCCGCGATAGCCCTGGCCGCCCGCGAACACAACATTCTGGCCGCCGCCCGGCGGCTGGGATCGCTGACCGACGACTATCCGACGCACCTCTACGAGACGCTGTACGACCTCACGCGCCGCGGACAGCGGGCCGGCCTCATCAACCCCGACATCGTCGCCGAAGACCTGCCACGGATCATCGGCATGCTGCACGGTGTGCTGCCGACCATGGACACGAAGGGCGACGGCTGGCGCCGCTACGTCACTCTCATCCTCAACGCGATGACCACCGGCGAACCGAGCAAGCTGCCACCGGCAAGCCCGATTTCCTATGCGGCAGAGCTGGATCGGTGGCCGAGCTAGCGGGCCGTCAAGGCATCTTGATCGCGGAGGCGTAGAACTCGACGAACGTGCGGTAGAGGTCGATGTCGTTGAGCTGACTGTTGAGTTCGACCGAATCGGTGCTCGCGATAATCGCGTGCGCGAAAGTTGTCGGAGAGATCAGCAGCGTTCCGCCGAGTCGGTCGATCCCCTCGACAATGAACTTCGCCAGCGCCTCGACGACCTCTGCTCGCCTGGCCTCGACGCGTTCCCGGGCCTCGGGGTTCCGCAAGAGGTAGAGGTTGAACTCGAGCCCCAGCGCGGCGGTCTCGGGCCCCCGGTCATGGCTCAATTGGCGCCACCGTTCGGCGATCTCTTCGATCTCGCGCGCCCCGAACTCCGTTTCGGATGCCATCACCTCGGCGAATTTGTCGAAGTAGCTACGCCAGTACCGGTCGCTCACGGCAAGGAACAAGTCCTCCTTCGTAGCGAAGTACTTGTAAATCGCGCCTTTGGAGTAGCCGGCGGCGTTGGCGATGTCCTCCAAGGTGGCCGCGACGAATCCCTTTTCCGCGAACACTTGCTCCGCGGCGTCCACGAGGAGCCCGCGTGTGCGCTCGAGGCGTCGCTGTCGCGTCCATGACTCAACCACGAGGCAAATATTGCCACACAAAAGCCCTTTCGTCGGCCCATTGGTCACTCATATACTCACGAGGATCTTTTCAGACAGACAGCAGCTCACCCATGCATGGGAAAGGACAGACGTGAGCGATTTGTCGAGCAAGAAGGCGCCCGCCGTCACCGAGTCTCTCGGTGGATCGGCCACGTTGGGTACAGAAGTAAAACCATCGACCAAGCCCGTTTTGATCTGGGCAACCATCGGTGGGGCCCTTCTGGCCTTCCAGCTGTATGTCTGGCTGAAGTGGATGACCGGACCCAACTTCGAGCGGGTCCTGCCCGGTCCCAGTGATCCACCGATGTACATGAAGACGATCCTCACCATCTGGACCGCCGTCATCTGTATCGGCCTGCCGATCAGCCTGTACTACTTCATCGTCAAGCCGTGGCGGCAGGAGCGGAGAATCACGCTCGACGGCATGCTGCTGGTGTCGATGGGTCTGATGTTCTTCCAGGACCCGCTGCTGAACTACTTCAACACCTGGAGCACCTACAACACGTGGATGTGGAACCGCGGCTCGTGGGTCCAGGACATTCCGGGTTGGCAGTCCTACGGCGAGCCCGGCGCCATGATGGCCGAGCCCGTGCTGATGAACGCGCCGGGCTACTCCTTCGGCGTCCTGTTGTGCACGATTCTGGGCTGCTGGGTGATGCGCAAGGCCAAGACGCGCTGGCCGAGTATCAGCACTCTCGGCTTGATCGGCATCGTGGTCGTCTGGGCGTTCTTCTTCGACCTCGTGATCGAAGGCCTCTTCTTGATGCCGATGGGCCTGTTCACCTACCCGGGCGCCATCCAATCGCTGTCGATCAACGCCGGCACCTACTACCAGTGGCCCCTCTACGAAGGGCTGATGTGGGGTGGCGTCCAGGCCGGCCTGTGCTGCCTGCGCTTCTTCACCGATGACCGTGGCCGCAGCTTCGCCGAGCGGGGACTCGATCGCGTCCGGGGCGGCGTCGTCAAGCAGCAGATCATCCGCTTCCTGGCGATCTTCGCCGCGGTGAGCGCGATCTTCTTCACCTTCTACAACCTGCCCGCACAGTTCTTCGCCATGCAGGCCGAGCCGTGGCCCGAGGACCTCCTCGAGCGCTCGTACTTCACGATGAACATCTGTGGTGACGGGACCGACCGAATTTGCCCCGATCCGTCAATCCCTATGCATCGCAACGGGTCCGGGTACATCAATACCGAAGGCCAACTCGTCATGCCGGAAGGCGTCGAGATCCCGAAGACTGTTCCATTTGAGAAGGGAAACTGAAACGTTGACTGCCACATCTGAAGTCGCGAGTTCCACCGTGGACGCGCCGTCGTACTGGGCCGTCGGGGACGAAGTGGAGATTTTCCGCGCGGCCGCCAGCCGTGGTGTTCCGGTTCTGTTGAAGGGCCCAACGGGATGCGGCAAGACCCGCTTCGTCGAATCGATGGCCCACGCACTCGGCCGGGAATTGATCACCGTTGCCGGACACGAGGACATGACCTCGGCGGACCTCGTTGGACGGTTCCTGCTCAAAGGCGGCGAAACCGTATGGGTGGATGGGCCGTTGACGCGGGCCGTCCGTGAGGGCGCGATCTGCTACCTGGACGAGATTGTTGAGGCGCGCCAGGACACAACGGTCGTCATCCACCCGCTGACCGATCACCGCCGGCAGCTTCCGATCGATCGGCTCGGGACCTCGTTGACGGCGGCTCCCGGTTTTCAGTTGGTCATGTCCTACAACCCCGGCTACCAGAGTGTGCTGAAGAACATCAAGGAATCCACCCGGCAGCGGTTCGTTGCCATCGAGCTCGGCTTCCCGCCCGCCGACATCGAAACGGAAATCGTCGCTCACGAATCCGGCGTCGATCTGCCGACGGCACAGGCAATCGTCCGAGTGGGTCAGGCAATTCGGAACATCGAGGCGTCGCCGCTGCGCGAAGTGTCGTCGACCCGAATGCTGATTCTGGCCGGCGTGCTCGTCAACGAAGGGCTGCCGCTGCGTACCGCCGTCCAGTCTGCCGTCGTCCAGGCCCTCACCGACGATGCCGATATCGTGCGCGCGCTGGGCGAACTCGTTAACGCGGTGCTGCCCGAATCATGACGGAAACCGAGTCGGCGGGGCCGGAGCGGTTCCGGCTCCTCGCCAACTACATCGCCGGTAGGTCGATCAATATTGCCGAGGCGCCCGCCGGCTCGTTGGCCTACATCAACACAGACGCGATCCTCGTGTCTCGGGGTAGCTCGGTCGATGAGCAGCGTCGCGAGGTGCTGGTGCAGAGCGCTCTCCTGGGAGCGGGCAGCCTCGACGCCCGGCTGATGAAGGTTTTGCGGGCGCGTCCGGCGGTGGCGCGCCGTTATCTGTCGCTCGAGGGGCGACGAGTGTTGTCCGATCTGGCAGAACGTATGCCGATCGCCGCCACAGCGCTCCCTGAAGACGGGAAGTCCAGTACCGCGACCGCGGACGAATCCCTCGAAATCGCCAAAGGGAACGCGGAAGTCGCCGAGCCGCCGGCGTGGTTCGGAATTCTCAAGCCGTCGCAATTGGTGTCCCTCTCAGGGCCCGGTACCAAAGCGACAGACAAGGATATGCGCCTCGAGTTCGACCTCTCCGATCTTCCCGAGACCGAGGATGAGGACGAAGATGACCAGTCGAAGTTCAGTGAAAGCAAGATACTCAAGCTCTTCGACAACCCATTGTTCAGCAACAAAACGATGGCGGACTTCCTCCGCAAGCTGAT
Organism: Aldersonia kunmingensis; assembly: GCF_001646865.1. Taxonomy (GTDB): domain Bacteria; phylum Actinomycetota; class Actinomycetes; order Mycobacteriales; family Mycobacteriaceae; genus Aldersonia; species Aldersonia kunmingensis. Next base: position 42,447 of record NZ_LRRB01000042.1, read on the forward strand.
GGGCACCTCGCGAACCCCGGGTGAGGAAGCAGCCGGCGGCGAGCTACAGATTCGCTCGGTACGTCGGAGCGCGAAGGCCGGTCCCGACGCTCGACCGCTCGCGACGCCAATCCATTTCACCGATGACGGAAAGCCCGCCGCCGCGCTCGGCATCCACGGTGCGCTCCACCCGGAATGGGACACGTTCAACAACTGCTACAAGGAAGACTGGTGCCGGGTTCTCGACTTCCCGCTGGCGGTCCCTGCCGATGTCGCCGACGCAGGCGTGATTCACGATGAGGTCCTTCGACGCCGCCTGTCTCGGGTTGGTCTGGGCCCCAAGGTGTTGCGCAGCCGCGCCGATGGAGACGACCTCGACATCGAGGCGCTCATCGATCTGTTCGTCGATCTGCGCTCCGGCTTCTCGCCACCCGAACACATCTATACCGAGCGTCGCAAACTTGCGCGCAACCTCGGCGTGCTGATCCTGCTCGATGCGTCGGGGTCGGTTACCGAAGCCGATGGGGACGGCCTGGCTGTACACGAGCACCAACGACGGGCGGCCGCGACCATCGCGGCCACACTCGAGGAACTGGGTGATCGGGTTGCCGTCTACGCGTTCCGGTCCGAGGGCCGGCGCGCGGTTCATTTGCCGGCGATCAAGACGTTCGGGCAGCGGTTCGGTGCCCTCGGCCGCGCTCGGCTGAACCAGCTCCAACCCTCGGGCTACACGCGGCTCGGTGCCGCCATCCGTGGCGCGGCCGAAATTCTCAAGACCGAGGCTGGCACGCCGAACCGGCTGCTGCTCGTCCTCTCGGATGGCTACCCCTATGACCAGGGATACGAAGGCAAGTACGCCGAGGCCGACACCCATAGGGCTTTCGAAGAGGTACGCGCGGATGGTGTTGCGGTGCTGTGCCTTTCGATTGGCGCCACGGCAGACACCGATGCGCTCGCGCGTGTCTTCGGTTCTGCCAGCCATGCTAGTGCTGAAAAACTGTCCGACTTGAGTCCCCGGATGGACGAGCTGTTCCTCTCGTCCCTCAAGGAACTCGCTGTGTCCAAATCTCGGGGGTAAGTGATGAGAGTGTTGTTGACAGGGGCGATGGGCAACATCGGCCTTTCGACCCTGAAGGGGTTGCTTGCCGAAGGCCACGAGGTCGTCGCCTTCGACCTCGACTCCAAGCGGGCGCGCAAGTCCGCGCGGAGTTTCGACGAACGGGTGCGGTTCGTGTGGGGTGACATCACCGACCGCGACGGGCTGCGGCTTGCGCTCGACGGCGTCGACGCGGTGGTCCATCTCGCGGCCATCATTCCGCCGCTCGCGGATAACGCGCCGGATCTTGCGCGGCGGGTGAATCTCGAAGCGACCGTGAATTTGATCGCGGAAATGGAGGCGTCGCCGACGGCCAAGCGATTGGTCTTCGCGTCGTCGATGGGCATCTTCGGCGACATCCAGGACCGTGAACCACCGCTTCGTGTCGATACTCCGGTTTCGCCGACCGACGAGTACGGGCGTCAAAAGATCAAGTGCGAGGAAGCGATTCGGGAATCGGGTCTGCAGTGGAGCATTCTGCGGCTGGCGGCGGTGACGCCGATTCAGCTGAAGCCGCAGGACCCCACCATCCTGTTCGAATTCAGTCCGGATGCGCGCATGGAGTTCCTTCATCCGGATGACGCCGGTACGGCGTTCGCCCGTGCGGTTGCGTGCGAGGAGGCGGTCGGGAAGATCCTGTTCCTCGGTGGTGGCGCCAATTGCCAAACGACCTACGTGGAGTTCGCCACCGCGCTGCTGAAGACGATCGGACTTGGCCCGGTGCCGATCGAAGCTTTTGCGCGAACAACTCCGCCGCGCTTCTACGGCGACTGGCTCGACACCGAGGAGAGTCAGCGTCTGCTGCAGTTCCAGACGCGGGATATCACCAATCAGATTGCCGATATGAAGAAGGCCTTCGGCCTGATCTCACCAATCGTCCGTCTCGTCCGCCCGCTCGCGACGTGGTACGTCGTTCGCAAGTCTCCCTTCCTGGAGGGGAACAAGCGCGCTTCGGTCGGCTAACAGGGGAACACGCTCGGCCGACATTCACGTCCGCCGAGGTAGTGCGCTCAGTCACATCCGTGCGCTCTGTCACAACGGGCGCTGGTACCTTCTCCTTCGCCGCCGGCGAGACGTGGCATGCGAAAGGTAGAGGGAAACCTCGATGTGCAGGGAGAGGTTTTCCGACGTCGTGAAGCCTATTGACGAGTCGACTCCGGTCGTGACCACCGACGTTGTTGTTGTCGGGTTTGGTGCCGCAGGCGCCTGTGCGGCAATCACGTCCCGCGAACAGGGTGCCGATGTGATCGCCATGGACCGTGCCAACGGTGGCGGCGCGACCGCGCTGTCCGGCGGAATCATCTATGCGGGCGCCGGGACTTCCGTGCAGAAGGCGGCCGGCGTCGAGGACACCGTCGAGCAGATGATGGCCTACCTGCGCCTCGAGGTCGGCGACGCCGTCAGCGAAGAGACGCTGGAGAAGTTCGTCCGCACGAGTCCCGAGATGATTCAGTGGCTGAGCGACCACGGCGTGCCGTTCGATTCCTCGCTGTGCCCCTACAAGACTTCGTTCCCAAATAACAACTACTACCTGTACTTCTCGGGAAGCGAGAACTCCGGCGCGTACCGCCGCCACACCCCGCCGGTTCAGCGCGGCCATCGTGTGAAGGGCAAGGGCACCTCCGGCAAGCAGCTCTACAAGCCGCTGGCCAAGTCCGCGCAGGACAAGGGCGTTCAGCTCATGCCGCACACCATGGCAACGGAACTGATTCAGGATGAATCCGGCCGGGTCATCGGTGTGGTTGCAAAGACTATGCAGTACGCGCCTTCCCGCATCCGCAAGCTTTACGCGGCGGCGTGCGCGGTCTCGGCCAAGCCGGGCATCTACTACCCGCCGCTTCGGGCCCGGATGGAGCGATCGCGCGCGGCACTCGAAGCGCGTTACGCGCGCCCGATCCGGGTCATGGCCCGCCGCGGCGTCGTGATCGGTGCGGGTGGTTTCATCGCGAATGCCAAGTGGATCAACGAGTTTGCGCCGCGGTACGCGAACGGACTTCCACTCGGCACCAGTGGCGACGACGGCAGCGGCATCGCGCTGGCCGGGCGCGCCGGGGCGATTTCGGAGCGTATGGAGAATGTCTCCGCGTGGCGTTTCATCACGCCGCCGAGCGCCTTCGTCGGCAGCATCGTTGTCGACGCCAAGGGCCAGCGGATCCTCGATGAAAGCCGGTACGGCGCTGCCCTGGGCCAGGCCATCGTGCGGAATCACGATGCCAAGGCCTGGATCCTCGCCGACGCCGATCTGATGTCCGAGGCTCGCCGCAATCTCATCAACCAGACGTTGTGGTTCCAGCGCGCCCAGGTCTCCGCACTCATGGCGCTCGACTCGGTGAAGGGCAAGTCGCTGCGCGATGTCGCCGCGAAGGCTGGCATCGACGCGGATGGGCTCATCGCGACTGTCGAGGCCCACAACAATGCCATCGACACCGGCACGGAAGACCCGGTCGGAAAGCCGGCCGAGTTGGCCCGCCGCGCCGCTCGCGGTCCGTTCACCCTGCTGAATATCTCCGTCCGGCCCAGCCTTATCAACCCGACCCCGATGCTTACCCTCGGCGGCGTTCGCGTCGACGAGAACAGCAGCGCCGTGCTCAACGAATCGGGCGATCCGATTCGGGGCCTGTACGCGGTGGGCCGCACGGCCATCGGTGTCTGCTCCGATTCATACGTCAGCGGCCTCTCGATCGCCGACTGCGTCTTCTCGGGTCGGCGGGCGGGACGGCATGCCGCTGAGCAGGCTGCGGATGTCTCCGTGGGCCTGCCCGAGTCCGCCTGACCTGCTGCCTTCGTTGTTGCCGGTCGTACAGTAATTCGTGTGACCGGATCGGTCTGGTGGGACCTGCTGATCGGTGTGATCGCGGCGCTGGTGGTGATCTGGGCTGCCCTCGTCATCGCGCTGGTAGTCCTGGGCCCGCGCGGTGGAGCGCTCACCGCGGCGTTGCGCATCCTGCCCGACGTGCTGCGCCTCATCAGGCGCCTGGCAGCCGATGACGCGCAGCCCGCCGGCATTCGGATTCGCCTGGCATTGCTGTTGGCCTACTTGGCAATTCCGTTCGATCTGATCCCCGATTTCATCCCGGTGATCGGCTACGCGGACGACGTCATCATCGTCACCCTCGTGCTGCGCGGTGTCGTGCGCCGGGCCGGGATCGACGTCGTTCGGTCGAAGTGGCCCGGCACCGATGACGGCTTCGCGGCGTTGTGCAGCCTCACGGGTCTGGACGGATCGCGTCGGTCCACCAGCACTACGGACTGATTTCCTGCGCCCTCGCGCAACGCCCGAGAGTGCGGCATATCTCGTTTAGATACGGTCTTGTATCTCAAATACAGGTCCGTATAGTTGTGGGCGAGGTCACTCGCGAGGCTCGATGGCGGCTCGTCGCCTGTCCGTCGCCTCCGGCCTCGGACCGTGACGACAGCCCATTCGGCCACGGACCGCCGGGCAGCTCCCTGCGGCTCTCGTGCCAGCCAAGGAGGACGGACATGCAGTCGACGAAGCCGGGCGAGTGGGTCGATACCGGAACGCGCCTCGAGGAAATCGACTTCACGCAGTGGCGGATGAACATTCCGACCGACCGCTACACGTCGCCCGAGATCGCCGAGAAGGAGCACGAGCGGATCTGGCTGAAGGTCTGGCGGGTGGTCGGGCGCGAGAACGAGCTGCCCGAGACGGGGGATTGGAAGGAATACAAGATCGGTGACCAGGCCTACGTGATTGTGCGCGGAAAGGACGGTGTCATCCGCGGTTTCGTCAACGCGTGCCGTCACCGCGGCAATCAGCTGTGCACGGGCGGCGGTGGCAACATGAAGCGCTTCCTGTGCCCGTACCACCTGTGGTCCTACGACCTCGACGGTCGGCTGCGCGGTGTGCTGCGCGAGAAGGAGAACGTCGTCACCCCGCCCGAAAAGGAGGGCCTGTCGCTGCTGCCAGTTCCGGTCGAGTGCTTCGCCGGATTCATCTTCCTCAACCCCGATCCCGCCGCGGAACCGCTCTCCGAGTACATCGGACAGGAGATCGCCGACCTGCTCGCGCCCTACCGTCTCGACGAGATGTACACGGTCATGGATGTGCGAGAGTCGTTGAACTGCAACTGGAAAGTAGTGATGGATGCCTTCGAAGAGGGCTATCACATCTCGGGTATCCATCCGGAGTTGCTGCGCGTGATCATGATCGATCCCAGCACCAGTCGGTACAAGTTCTTCGATAAGCACAGCGTGTCGATGGCACCGTTCGATGTCGCGAATGCCTCGACGTACGGAGCGCAGGAGCAGGTCGACGGAATTCTGGAGCTGCCCGGGACCTTCCCGTCCGTGCAGGCGCACCTCCCGCGGTTCAAGGAACTGGTCGACGAATACCGAACTACCGAGGGCGAATTGGAGTTCCCCGACGGGGTCACTGCGCGCACGCTGCTGCAGCGGGCCACTCGCGAGACGTTGACGGGAATGGGACTCGACGTCGGCGAACTCACCGATGCGCAGATGAGCGACAACCACGGCTGGGTGTTGTTCCCGAACTTCTTCATGACAATCCGCGCCGGCGAGGCGACGATCATCATGGCCGAGCCCCATCCCGACGGGGATCCGAACAAGTGCTTCTGGCACATCAAGAGCTTCATGTGGCTGCCGGAAGAGTTCCGCGAGGGTTTCAAAATCGAGCCGGTCCAGGTCGAGGAGCCGGGCAGCTACCAGTACTTCCTCGCGTTGCAGCAGGACTACGAGCAGATGCCGCGCCAGCAGGTCGGACTGCGTAACAACCGGCTCGAGTTCATGTCGCTGGTGAAAGAGGAGATCGTCATCGCGCACTACCACTCGGTGGTGGACCGCTACCTCGAAGGCGCGGTCTAAGTCTTCGAATCCTGCAGTTAATCAACAACTTCGAGTGGAGTGGAATGAGCGAGATCGCAGATCTGATCGAGAACTACTCGGGTAACCCCCGAACGGTCCTCGAGTACAGCCAGGTGGTCGGGCGACTGGTGACGGCCGCCAAGGAACCGGGCTTCGGTGTTGACGGCTGGGCGCCGCTGTCCGAGCTCGTCGCGGTGGAGGACTTCGTGCGCGTCGGGAACTTCAAAGAGGTGATGAACTGGCAGGAATACACCTCATTTCTCACAAACTGGGCGAGTTCTGCCGAATGGGACTGCTCGTTCAAGCGAATCAGCGAAACTGGCGGCGTCGTGTTCCTCGAGCTCGAGGAGCGCAGCAAGATGGGAGCGTTCGAGAGCGTGGTGAATTCGCTGAGCGTCTACGAGTTCGACGCCGCGGGGCTGATCAAGCGCATCGATGTCTACCTGCAGATGGAATTGCCGAGCAGTGAACTCCTCCAGGGCTACGAAGGGGTGGACATTTCGCAATGACCGATATCGCGAGCACCGGCAACGTGCCGGACGACATAGACTCCGTTGATTTCTTCATGAACCCCAAGATCCTGCATGACCCCTACGACTACCTGGCCGCATTGCGCAATGAGTGCCCGGTTCGCCGGGAGACGCACCATGACGTGGTCATGGTGACCGGGCATCAAGAAGCGCTCGCGATCTACAACGACACCGAGCGCTTCTCGTCGTGTACCTCGGTCACCGGCCCGTTTCCCGGCTTTCCGGTCCCGCTCGAGGGTGATGACGTCAGCGACATCATCGCGGCCCACGCCGACGAACTGCCGTTCAGCGATCAGCTGCCCACCTTCGACCCGCCCAAGCACACCGCGCACCGTTCGCTGCTGTCGCGGATGATCACGCCGAAGCGGCTCAAGGAAAACGAAGACTTCATGTGGCGGCTGGCCGACAGCCAGTACGACACCGCATTGGCCAGTGGCGCATGCGATTACGTCGCCGATTTCGCGGCGCCGTTCGCGATGCTGGTGATCGCCGACCTGCTCGGAGTGCCGGAAGCCGACCATATCGAGTTCAGCAAGGCTCTCTTGACGTCGACCGGTCCGATCGGCAGCAGCGAGGGTGAATCCCTCAACCACACGCCGCTGGAGTTTCTGTATCAGAAGTTCTCCACCTACATCGAGGACCGGCGCGCAGAGCCGCGCGACGACGTGCTCACCGGTGTCGCTTCGGCGAAATTCCCCGACGGCAGTACGCCCGAGGTGATCGACGCGGTTCGGGTCGCGGCCAATCTGTTCGCCGCCGGTCAAGAGACCACCGTGCGATTGCTCAGTGCGGCGGTGATGATCCTCGCCGAGGATCAGGAGTTGCAGACGCGCCTGCGCCAGGACCGTTCCCTCATTGCGAATTTCATTGAGGAGTCGCTGCGGTTCGAGAGTCCGGTACGTGGGGATTTCCGGCTCTCCAAGACGCCGGTGAACGTTGGCGGGGTCGATCTTCCCGCCGGCACCACCTTGATGTTGGTGAACGCGGCCATCAATCGCGATCCGCGTCAGTTCGAGCATCCGGATGAGTTCGATATCGAACGCGGCAACGCGCGCACGCATGTCGCCTTCGGCAGGGGAGTGCACACTTGCCCCGGCGCGCCGCTCGCGCGGACGGAGGCCAGGGTCAGCCTCGAGCGCTTGTTCGACCGGACTTCCCGGTTCTGGATCGACGAGGAATTCCACGGCCCGGCCGATCAGCGCGAGTACCGTTACCTGCCCACGTTCATCCTGCGCGGTCTGACCAAGCTGCATATTCAGTTCGATCCCGCGGGCGACCGATCGTGAAAGTCCGGGTTGACGAAGACATCTGCGCCGGGCACGGCATCTGCGTTGCGACGTGCCCGGAGGTATTCCGGTTGACCGCCGATGGGTTTTCGGAGGTCATCGTGGATGTCGTTCCGCCCGAGCACGCCGCAGCTGCGAGGACTGCCGAGGAGCAGTGTCCCGAGAATGCGATCGAGGTGGAATTCGACTGAGCCGCTGTGGGTTAGGGGCTCAGTGGGGTTTCGGGGCCACGTTCGCCATCACCATCTGCAGGTAAGGCCCGTAGAGTTCGACGCCGTCGATGTGACTGTTGATGGTGATGCCTTCATTGGCTGCGATCAGCAGCCGGGCGAGTGCCTGCGCCGGCATCAGCAACGTGCCGCCCAACCGCTCGACGTGCGTGGTGATGTATTCGGCCAGCGACGCGATGGTTTCCTCGCGTTGCGCCGAAAGTCGCTCCCGTGCATCGGGATTGCGCAGCAGGAACAGCGAGAACTCGTAGCCGAGGGCGGCGCTGTCCGGGCCCGAGATGGTCAGCTCGCGCCACCGCTCGGCCAGCTTCCCGACATCGAGGTTGTCGAGGTCCTCGAACGAGGTGATGACGTCGGCGAAACTATCGAGAAAGCGCTTCTGGTGACGCTCGATTACGGCCAAGAAGAGATCTTCCTTGGTGCCGAAGTTCGAATAGATCGCGCCGCGCGTGTAGCCGGCGACATCAGCGATGTCCTCGAGCGCAGCGCCGCCGAAGCCCTGCTTGGCGAAGACCTCTTCGGCTGCGTCCAGCAACAGGCTGCGGGTGTGCTCGACCCGTCTTTGCCGCGTCCATCGTTCCGCCACGTGCCTCATCTTCCCAGGTGGTCGTCGGGGTGCGGGAGCGACGTGGCCCAACCGCACATACATCGTTGTATTTTAGATACACACTTGTATAGTTGTGGGCGTGTCGCCGGTATCGGCGCCAGATTTCAAACCGGGTCGGTCCGGCCAGCGCTCGACCCGCGAATCCTTGATCGAGCAGCGGAGTCATCAATCACTCCAACGCGATTCGTCGGACGTACCGGCATCTCGAAAGGAATCTCCTGCAATGAAACTGGAAGACCGCATCGCCAAGCACCGCCGGATGTGCGAGAGCTACCGCGACAAGTACGTGCTGCAGAAGGTCCAGGAGGGTGAGCGCTACGACGAGTGGGAGTTCGTCGATGATGCGGTCTACACGTCGCCCTACTTCGTCGCCGAGCAGGAACTCGTCCTCAAGGATGTCGCGACGCATTGGGATATCGCGGCCACGATCGAGGCGAAGGCTTATGGCAATGAGTTTCCCGATTGGCGGCCGATCGACCACAAGTTCTGGGTCGCCGACACCGGCTTCGTCATGCGGTACCGCTGGGAGGGAACGTCCGTCTCCACTGGAAAAGCGATGGGCTTCTACTCGATCAGCTTCGTCGAGACCAACGACGACGCACAGATCGTGCACTGGTCCACCTACGTCAACGACGAGGAGTACGGACCGTTCCTGGAACTCGCGATTGGTAGGCGCGGCCCTTTCCATGGCGACGAGTACATGCAGACGCTTGCGCAGCACTTCGAAAAGCACGGCCTGACGATGTGATTCGGCTGTCGGCCATCGGCGAATAGGAACAGAGCATGACGATCAGTGCGCCGGGCGCCTTGTACTACGACCCCTGGGATGTCGCCCTCAACGCGGATCCGTATCCGATGTTCAAGAGGTTCCGCGACGAAGCGCCGCTGTACTACAACGAGGCCCACGACTTCTACGCGGTGAGCCGCTTCGAGGACGTGAACCGCACGCTGGTGGATTACGAATCCTTCAGCTCATCGCGCGGGAGCGTGCTCGAAATCATCAAGTCGGGCATGGAGATCCCGCCGGGTGTACTGGTTTTCGAGGATCCGCCGATTCACCTGATCCACCGAAAGTTGCTCTCGCGAGCCTTCACGCCCCGCAAGATCAACGCGCTCGAGCCGTACATCCGCGAGTTCACCCGTAGTTGCCTGGACTCGGTGGCCGGCACCGGCACCTTTGATTTCGTCACGGATCTCGGCTCGGTGATGCCGTTGCGCGTGATCGGCATGCTCTTCGGCATTCCGGAGGACCATCAGCGCAAGGTGGCCGAAGACGGCGACAAGTTCGTCCGGACCGAGCGCGGCGGGCAGATGACCGACAACCCCGACGGTGCGATCACCGATGGTCAGGTGTTCGCCGATTTCATCGACTGGCGCGCAGAGCATCCCGCGGACGACCTCACCACCGAATTGCTCGAGGCCGAATTCGAGGACGAAACGGGCGTCACCCGCAGGCTGCGTCGCGACGAACTGCTCATGTTCATGAATGTCGTCGCGGTGGCAGGTGCCGAGACGACCACGCGACTGCTCGGTTGGATCGGCAAATTGCTGTCTGAACACCCGGACCAGCGCGCACTCCTGGCTGCGGACCGGTCACTCCTGCCCGGTGCGATCGAGGAGATTCTTCGGTTCGAACCGCCCGCGCTGCAGATCGCTCGCTATGTCACACGCGATGCCGAGTTCCACGGCACGACGGTGCCGCAGGGGAGCGCGCTCCTCACGCTGGTCGGTGCCGCGAACCGCGACGAGCACCGATTCGGTGATGACGCCGACCGGTTCGACGTCACACGCGTGCCGAAGCAACACATCACCTTCGGTGTCGGTGCGCACTTCTGTCTGGGGAACGCGCTCGCGCGCCTCGAGGGGCAAGTCGCGTTGGACGAGATCCTGAATCGCTTCCCGGAATGGGAGGTAGACCTCGTCGAAGCCGTCTTCTCGTCGGCGTCGGCAGTGCGGGGGTGGGACAGCATGCCTGCCCGCGTTTGACAGGCTGTGGTAGAAATGTGATTCGCGTCACGTTTACCGACGGAGCGAACGGGCTAATCACCGGTTGCGCACGTCGAAGGGCCCGCAGCAAGAACCCGTGAGCCCACACGACGGGGCGAACAACTTACCGGCAGCTGATTGCCGTTTTCCCCGGCGGCCCGGTCCTGCGACTACGCGGACCGGGTCGCCGCACGTCGCCGGTCGATCGCCATGCTATGCATGCGTGTGCTTCGCCCACGTGTGTGTGCGCAGTCGTCGTTTTCGAGTACTGAACTACGCGTGCCGACGCTTCGTTGAATTAATAGCGTCGGGACCGTAACTAACCGGAGGGGCCGGGAGATAGAGATAGGAGAAGCGGCTCGAGCCGGGCGAGACGCGAAGGAGGGGTACGAGATGATTGCAGTGACATTTCCCGAGGTAGAAGAGCGTTTGGTCACCGACCAGCACGAGCTCGAGGATCTGTACCAGGCTTTGGCGGACATCGACGAGGAGATTCTTCGTGCAGTGCGCCGTCGGTCCCAGTTGTCTCGCCAGATCAGTGACGTACCTCACCCGCACGTGTCGTTTCCGCACCGCGATCGCTTCGGCGCGCTCGGGTCCGATGGGCATGTCCTCGGTCGGCTGCTTCACCGGCTCGCACATCCGCACAGCTAAACGCGGAGGTCAGCGGGAGGTTCGATTCATTCGAACCTCCCGCTGACTCGTTTCACGGCCACTGGCCGCCACCTTCATCGATTCTTCACAGAACCACCGGTCGATCGACGGGGAGCGGGGGAAGGCTCTCACTGAGGGCGCACGACGGCGCCCAGTCGGTTGTGGCGGGAGCGTGAGGCTAGGTGGCATCGGGTCAGCCGTATCGGACAACTGTTCTCGAGGTGCGTGGGCCGCGCTGGGCCAGTTCCGTGGCGACGGTCGAGGCGGTATTGCTGCGGAGGCCCGGCGTCATCACGGTGGACGCGAACGCAGCCAATCAGACGGCAACCGTCGAGTATGACCCTACTCACACGTCCGTCGCCGAGTTGTCGAAGTGGGTCCGCGAGTGCGGGTATCACTGCGCCGGTCGATCCGTGCCCGACCACGTATGTGACCCCATGGCCGAGCCGGCGGTGCCCAGCGAGCATGCCGCACACCAGCAGCAGTCGCCGCACGACATGATGGGCCACGGTGGCCACGGCGAGATGTCGGTCGCCGACATGGCGCGCGATATGCGCAACCGGTTCCTGGTGGCCCTGGTCCTCTCGATCCCGATCACGTTGTGGTCGCCTATGGGCCGCGACATGCTCGGGTTCACCGTGGCAGCGCCCTTCGGACTGCGCGACGACGTCTTTGCGCTACTGCTGAGCCTGCCGGTGGTCTTCTACTCGGCCTGGATCTTCTTCGACGGCGCGGTCCGCGCGCTGCGGGCGCGCACGCTCGACATGATGGTTCTCGTCGCCGTGGCGGTCGGCACCGGTTGGCTCTACAGCGTCGGCGTGACACTGACGGGTGGCGGCGAGGTGTTCTACGAGGCCGCGACAGTGCTGACGACGTTCGTGCTGCTCGGTCACTGGTTCGAGATGCGGGCTCGCGGCGGCGCGAACGATGCCATTCGGGCACTCCTGGAGCTCGCCCCGCCGACGGCACTCGTGCTGCGGGACGCAGAGCCCGTCCAGGTACCGACCGCAGAGGTCGTCGTGGGCGATCTGCTCCTCATCCGGCCGGGCGCGAAGATCCCGGTCGACGGCATCGTGGCAGACGGGCAATCCGAGGTCGACGAATCGATGGTGACCGGGGAGAGCCTGCCGGTAGGCAAGTCTCCGGGCGCCGCGGTAATCGGCGCGTCGATCAACACCACCGGCACGCTGCGGGTGCAGGCGACCAAGGTCGGCTCCGACACCGTGCTCGCGCAGATCGTCGAACTGGTTCAGCAGGCACAGAATTCGAAGGCGCCGGGACAGCGCCTCGCCGACCGGGCCGCGTTCTGGCTGGTGCTGGTCGCGCTGATCGGCGGCACCGTCACGTTCGCAGTGTGGTTTGCGATCAGCGGCGAGGTGTCGACCGCGTTGCTGTATGCGATCACCGTCGTCGTGATTACCTGCCCCGACGCCCTCGGCCTCGCGACCCCGACCGCGATCATGGTCGGTACCGGCCTCGGTGCGCAGCGCGGCGTGCTGTTCAAGAACGCCAGCGCGCTGGAGACCTCGGCCCGAATCGACACCGCGGTGATGGACAAGACCGGCACCCTGACCAAGGGCGAACCCGAGGTGACCGACGTCGTCACCGACGGGATCGAAGAGTCGGAGCTGCTAGCTATCGCGGCCGCCGTGGAACGCGAATCCGAACATCCGCTTGCGGGCGCGATTGTTCGGTTCGCCGCCCAGCGAGGGATCGCCCCGGCACCGCTGAGCGCCTTCCGGAACGTGCCCGGGCAGGGCGCGGTCGCCGAGGTGGACGGGCACACGGTGGTGATCGGGAACGACGCGCTGATGAGGGCCGAGGATGTGGATGCCGCCACGCTTACCCAGCGGCGCGACGAGCTCGCCACGGGCGGGCGGACGGCGGTGTTGATTGCCGTCGACGGGCGCGCTGTCGCATTGATCGGGCTGGCCGATGCCGCCCGAGAAAATTCGGCCGGCGCGGTGGCAGCACTGCACGAACGCGGTGTCGAGGTTGTGATGCTCAGCGGAGACAACGAGGCGACCGCGCGACGCATCGCCGGGCAGTTGGGTATCGACCGAGTGATCGCCGAGGTGCTGCCCGGTGACAAGGCCGACCACATCGCCGCATTGCAGAAATCCGGGAAGTTGGTGGCCATGGTCGGCGACGGCGTCAATGACGCGCCCGCCCTGGCTGCCGCGGATCTCGGCATCGCGATCGGTGCGGGCACCGATGTCGCGATCGAAACAGCCGACCTCGTTTTGATGCGCTCCGATCCGCTCGACGTATCCACCGCATTGCAGATCGGCCGCGCCACCGTGGGCAAGATGCGGCAGAACCTCGGCTGGGCAATCGGCTACAACGCCATCGCGCTGCCGATCGCGGCCGGCGTCTTCGAGCCGTTGGGGTTTGTGCTGCGTCCAGAGATCGCGGCGCTGGCGATGTCGGGATCGAGCCTGATCGTCGCCGTCAATGCCCTTCTGCTCAAGCGCGTCTCACTGCCCGAGCCGACGGCCGTTGCGCCGATCGCCGCTCCGTCCGCGCACGCCAGTGCCGAATAGGAAGGAACACCACGATGAGGAATCGGACAATCGCAATTGCCGCCGCGATCATTGCGGCGGCAGCAATTACGACCGCGTGCAGCGACGACAACGATGAGGCAACTCACGGCGGCATGACGATGCACAGCACCTCCGCCACGTCGGAGGCCTCCGCTGCCGACCACAACGACGCCGACATCGCGTTCGCGCAGCAGATGATCCCGCACCATGCCCAGGCCGTCGAGATGAGCGAAATCGTGCTCGCCAAACCGGGTATCGATCCGCGGGTCACCGGCCTGGCCAACCAGATCAAGGCGGCGCAGGCGCCGGAGATCGAGCAGATGCAGTCGTGGCTGGCCGAGTGGGATCAGCCGAGCATGCCGATGGGCACGCACATGACAGCGCCTCCGATGCGCGGCGGGATGATGGGCATGATGTCCGAGCAGGATATGGCTGCCCTGCAGGACGCGGAGGGTGTCGATGCCGCAAGGTTGTATCTCACGCAGATGATCGCCCATCACGAGGGCGCAATCGACATGGCGCAGAAGGAGATCGAGTCGGGCAGCAACGCCGACGCGATCGCATTGGCTCAGGCGATAGTCACCACCCAGCAGGCGGAGATCACCACCATGGAGCAATTGCTGATGCAGCTGTAGAAGTTACGGGCGCAACCGCAGCGTGATCGCGAAGGTGGTGCCGGTGCCCGGGCCGTCGCTGTGCGCGGTAATCCGCCCACCGTGCGCATCGATGATCGCCTTGCTGATGGCCAGCCCGATACCCGACCCGCCATGGCCGCGGTCGCGGGCGGTGTCGACCCGGTAGAACCGTTCGAATACATGCGGAAGGTGTTCGGCCGCAATACCTTCTCCGGTGTCGGCGACCTCGATCGTCAGTTCGTTCTGGTCGGCGCTGGCGCGCACCACAATCCGTCCAGGAGTGGGGGTATGCCGCACCGCGTTGTCGAGTAGATTTCCCAGCACCTGCCCGAGCCGTTGTGGGTCACCCCAGAGTGCCGGCAGGCTGTCGGGCAGGTCGGATTCCAGGCTGATGCCGTCGGCGTCGTATCGATCCGACGCCGCGGCGAGCGCGGTGCGGATCAGAGCCTCGGGTTGTACCGCGACGGGTTCGATTGCCGCTTGGCCCTCCTCGGCGACGGTGAGCGTGGCGAGGTCCGCGCTGAACCGGACCAGGCGCCGTGTCTGGTCGCGAAGCATCTCGATCGTGGCGGGGTCGAGGCGCTTCACTCCGTCCTCGATTGCTTCGAACGAGGCCTCCAATACCGCGACAGGAGTGCGGATTTCGTGCGCAAGGTCGCTGAGCATCCGACGTCGAGTGGCCTCAACCGAACCGAGCCGATCTGCCATCCGGTTGAATCCCTCGGCGAGCGAGTCGAACTCGGCTCCGAGCTGGGGCGGGGACACTCGGATGTCGTAGTCGCCATCCGCAACCGCGGTCGCCGCCGCGGCGACCTCGGAAACCGACCGCTGCAGGCGACGGCTCAGGTACCACGCCACCCCTAGGGCCGCCAACGCGGCGGCCACGATGGCGACTCCGACGGAAATGGCTGTCGCCGAACGGAATGCCTCCTCGGCATGGTGCTGTTCCGCGGAGTCGGCCGACACTCCGGCCATGTGCAGATGGTCGCGGAACAGCGGCGGTCCGACAACGAGGGCGACCAGCGACGCGGTTACCGCGCCGACGATCAGCACCGTTGCCTGCGCCAGCATCAGGCGCAGCCCGATTCCACCGCCGCGGCGCGGCCCTATGACGGTTGTGGTCATCGTGGTGTCTCCATCCGATACCCGACGCCGCGCACGGTGCTCACATACCGCGGCGCGTTGGGGTCGTCGCCGAGTTTTCGCCGTAGGTGGCCGACGTGAACATCCACGAGATGTTCATTGCCCACCCAGGATTCGCTCCATACCGCCTCGATCAACTGCCTGCGCGTGAACACCACGCCCGGCCGCGCGGACAGCGCGGCCAGCACGTCGAACTCGGTGCGGGTCAGCGCGACCGGCTCGCCGCCGACCCGCACCTCGCGCCCCGCGACATCGATGCGCAGATCCCCGAAGACGCGCACATTGCCCGTCACTACCGGCTTTGTCTCCGTCGTGGTGCGCGGCCGGCGCAGCATCGCCCGAATCCTGGCGACCAACTCCCGCGGGCTGAATGGTTTCGTCACGTAGTCGTCAGCCCCGACGGACAGCCCGACGATCGTGTCGAGTTCGGTGTCGCGGGCGGTCAGCATCACCACGTAGGCGTCCGAGAACTTGCGCAGTTCCCGGCACACCTCGATGCCGTCGATGCCCGGCAACCCCAGATCGAGGACGACGACATCCGGGTCTATGTCGCGTGCACGGGCAAGTGCGTCCAGTCCGGAATGGGCCACGCTCACCTCGAACATCTCGCGGGCCAGGTAGCTCGCGACGATGTCGGCAAGCGCGCGTTCGTCGTCGACGACCAGGGCTCGGTAACCACGGTCGCCGTTCAACGCGGGCGTGTTCTCCATGTACTCATCCTTACCTCGCGCCGCGCACCTTTTGCCGCCATCGCGCACGCCTGGGCGTGCGCGAGCGCGCCAAAAGTGCGCGTCGGCGACGGCAGGGTGGGTATCGAACCACCCTGCGGTAGGTATCGGCGTGGCCCGCGCAGCGCGAGAATTACTGCCGTAAGCCGATCCCGACAAGCACAAGGTGGTATATCCGTGGGCGCTCTCATCACGGCGGTCGTCGTATTAGTTGTCGGGATAGCCGCTGTGCTCATTGCCATCGGCTTGTACAACCGACTCGTTCGTGAGCGCAATGGCGTGGACAACGCGTGGGCCCAGATCGAGGTGCAGCTCAAGCGGCGCTACGACCTGATCCCCAACCTCGTGGAAACCGTCAAGGGCTATGCGAGCCACGAGCGCAACACCTTCGAGGCCGTCACCGCGGCCCGCGTTGCTGCCATCAACGCCCAGGGGCCGGCCGAGCAGGCGAAGGCCGAGAATGCTCTGAGTACCGCGTTGCGCAGCGTGTTCGCCGTCGCCGAGGCCTATCCGCAGCTGCAGGCCAGCACCAACTTCGTCGAGCTGCAGAACGAGCTGTCCGACACCGAGAACCGCATCGCGTACTCGCGGCAGTACTACAACGACGCCGTGCTCACCTACAACACGTCGGTGCAGTCGGTGCCTTCCAACATCATCGC
The DNA here is from genome assembly GCF_001646865.1 of Aldersonia kunmingensis. Classification (GTDB taxonomy): domain Bacteria; phylum Actinomycetota; class Actinomycetes; order Mycobacteriales; family Mycobacteriaceae; genus Aldersonia; species Aldersonia kunmingensis. Next base: position 59,365 of record NZ_LRRB01000042.1, read on the forward strand.
GGGCTCGTTCGGATTCGAGATTCGCGAGTTCTTCGCCGCCCCCGAGAACGAGCGCGGCCCGGTCCGCGTTCAGTTCTAGTTCGCCGGATTCCGCACCGTGGACGCCATGACGTTCGCCGCACTGATTGCTGCGGTCGCGACCCTGTTCGTGTGGTTCGTCGTGCTGGGCGGGTTGATGCGCGCCACCCGCACGCCCGATATCGAGCGCGGTGCACCGACTGGCAACTTCGGCCCCGAGTCGCCGGCCCTGGTCGACTTCATCACCGGCGGTTTCAAGCTGTGCGAGGAAGCCGCATCGGCGACGCTGCTCGATCTCGCGGCCCGCCGCATGGTGACGATCGAGGAGGTCGGCCCGGAGCTTTCGCTGGTGCGGTTGCGCCGAGGTGCCGACACGGCGGGGCTCACCCGCTACGAGCAGATGGTGCTCGACCATGTGCAGAAACTCGCCACCGCCGACGGCGTTGTGGCCACCGGCGCACTCGCCGAGGGTGCTCGTCATCTCGGCCGCTGGTGGAAGAAGTTCAGCAAGGCCGTCCGCGACGAGGCGCGAGCCGCGGGGCTGTCGCAGGCTCGTTGGCGGGCGTGGCATCGGACGCTGCTCACCGTCGCCGCGGCAGTTCCCGCGGTCGCGGTGGGCGCAGTGCTCGCCTGGGCCGAGTCACCAACCGATGGTGACCCGTTCGGGGCGTTCCTCGCCGGCGTTGTCGTCACCTTCGTGGCGCTCGTCTTCGTGCAGGAACGAATCAATAGCGAGCGCGGCACGCTCGCCGGTGCGCAGGCCGCCGGGCGCTGGCTCGGAGTGCAGGAGCACCTCGGCACCGGGCGTTTCGCCGAGCAGCCCGCAGCAGCCGTCACTATATGGGGCCGGGCGCTGGCGTACGCGGCGGCGCTCGGTCTCGCCAAACGCGCGGTGGTCAGCCTGCCGATCAGTGTGCCCGCCGACGACGGCAGGGCCTGGTCCGATTTCGGCGGCATGTGGCACCTGGTGGAGGTGCGCTATCACGGCCGCGGGCCGCTGGGCCGCTTCGTCTGGGGCTGCAGCCCGTGGGCGGGTATCGGGCGCGCACTGATGGTCGCACTGTATATGGCCGGTCCGACTTTCCTTGTCGCTGTGGTTCTTTCGGCATTTGTCGGTTACCCGGGCGATCCGGTTCGCTTCGCGCTGATCTTCCTGGTGCTGATGGCCGCCGGACCGATGGTCATGGCGGTGCTCGATATGGGTGCGCGCACCACGGTCCGTGGGCAGGTGGTGCGGCAGCGGAAGTTCGTCAAGAAGCGCGGTGAGGACAACCCGACGTACCGCTACTGGATCGGAATCGACGACGGGCACCACCGCATCACCCACGCGTATGGGATCGACGCGGAGACGTGGAGCACCCTCACCGAGGGCGACATCGTGGAGGCACAGGTCGGCAAGTGGCTGGGCTGGATGCATGAGGTTCGGATCGTGACACCGTCCCGGCATCGGTCCGCCCCGGGCGCGCTCGACACGACCGCGCAATAGCGGCGCACCTTCCCACGCGGATGGGTAGATTTCCGGGCTATGGCCGACGCACAGGTGCAGACCCCGGCGGGCGAGATTCGCGCCGCGCTCGAGATTCCGACCGGAACAGGACCGTGGCCCGGCGTCGTGGTGCTGCACGACGCGATCGGGTTCGGTGACGATATTCGGGGGATTGCCCGTCGCATCGCCGATGCCGGCTTCCTGGCGCTCGCTCCCGATCTGTACTCGCGCGGTGGTGCACTGCGGTGCACGCGCACGGTGTTCCGGGATCTGATCCGCCGCGAGGGACGCACCGTCGACGACATTGTTGCCGCGCGCGAGCATCTGGCGGCCCGGCCGGATTGCAACGGCAAGGTCGCCGTCGCCGGCTTCTGCCTCGGTGGCGGTTTCGCACTGATCGTGTCGCCCAAGGGTTTCGACGCCGCAGCGCCCTTCTACCCGTCGCTGCCCAGTTCGTTCGAGAAGGTGGTCGACGGTGCGTGCCCGATCGTGGCCAGCTTCGGCAGCCGCGATCCGATCAATATCGGCGGTGAGAAGAAGTTGCGCGCCGCTCTCGATGCGCGCGGTATCGAGCACGACCTCGAGACCTACGACGGGGCTGGACACGGCTTCGCCAACAAGCTGCCCGGCGAGCAGTTCACCCGGATCGTGGGATTCGGCTATGACGAGCAGGCCACCGAGCAGGCGTGGAGCCGGGTGTTCGCGTTCTTCGGTACGCACCTGAACTGACCTGCGCAGATCGGGTCGACCCCGCTCACAGGAAACTCCCAGCGTTTCCGCAGCTTCCCGGGAGGCGGGTGGGTAACCATGACAGGGTGAGTACCGCCGTGCCCGAAGCAAAGGTCCTGGTCGTCGATGACGAACCGATGATCGTCGAGCTCTTGACGGTCAGCCTGCGCTACCAGGGATTCGAGGTCGAGTCCGCGGCGGATGGCGCCGCCGGGCTGGACAAGGCGCGGTCGTTCCGGCCGGATGCCCTGATTCTCGACGTGATGATGCCCGGTATGGACGGCTTCGGCATGCTGCGCCGGTTGCGGGCCGACGGCATCGACGCACCCGTACTGTTCCTCACCGCGCGCGATGAGGTCTCGGACAAGGTAACCGGGCTGACGCTCGGCGCCGACGATTACGTCACGAAACCGTTCAGCCTCGAGGAGGTCGTCGCACGGCTGCGGGTGATTCTGCGCCGGTCCGGTCACGGCGTCGAGGAGACGCACGCGAAGCGAATCACGTTCGCGGACATCGAACTCGATGACGACACACATGAGGTGTGGAAGGCGGGTGAACCCATCTCGCTCTCGCCGACGGAGTTCACGCTGTTGCGCTACTTCATGGTCAATGCGGGCACCGTGCTCAGTAAGCCGCGCATTCTCGACCACGTGTGGCGCTACGACTTCGGCGGCGATGTCGGCGTTGTCGAGTCCTATGTCTCGTATCTGCGCCGCAAGGTCGACATCGGGCCGAAGCGCCTCATCCACACTCTGCGCGGCGTTGGCTACGTCATGCGCGAACCTCGCGAGTGACCATGCGCTCCGATGCTCGGCGGCGGCATTGCCCACTTCTTGCCGGGATCCCGCTGCGCGTGACGCTGGTGGCGGCGCTCGTCGTGATGACCGCGATCGGCCTGCTTGTGTCCGGCGTCGCGGTCACGTCGGCGATCGAACAGTCACTGCTCGATCGCACCGATCAGCAGTTGCACGAGGCGGCCGAGACCTGGGCCAAGCCGCGGCCGCAGCATCTGCCACCGCCGCCGGGTGGCCCGAATACGAGCCGGCCGCCGACGCCGTTCTACGTCCGCGTCCAGGATTCCGCGGGCAATACGCAGTTCGTTATCAATGACGGTGACGTCGTGCCGGACCTGCCGGACGATATGGGGCAGGATCCGATCACGATTGGCTCCGAGGGGGATTCGTCGGAGGAATGGCGCGCGCTGTCCACGACGACACCGTCGGGCACCTCCACGGTCGCCGTGCCGCTCACCGAGAACAATGCCGTCGTCACGCGGCTTGTCTTCCTGCAGTTGACGATTGGCGCGCTGGCGCTGCTCGCTCTCGGAGTCGCGGCGTATTTCGTCATCCGGCGCAGCCTGCGCCCTTTGCGTGAGGTGGAGACCACCGCGGTCGCCATCGCGGGCGGCGACCTGCATCGCCGAGTCCCGGTGCGTGGCAATAGAACCGAAGTCGATCACCTCTCGCAGGCGCTGAACGAGATGCTCTCCCAGATTCAGCGTGCATTCGCCGCTACCGAGGCGTCCGAGGAGGCGGCTCGCCGCTCCGAGGAGAAGATGCGCCGGTTCGTCGCCGACGCGAGCCACGAGCTGCGCACCCCGCTCACCACGATCCGCGGTTTCGCCGAACTGCACCGCCAAGGTGCGGCCGATCCAGAATTGGCGATGAGCCGCATCGAGGGGGAGTCCGCCCGAATGGGGGTGCTGGTCGAGGATCTGCTGATGCTCGCGCGCCTCGACGCGCAGCGGCCGATTGAGCTCATGCCGGTCGACCTGCTCACCCTGGCCGGCGACGCCGTGCACAACGCGCGCGCCACAGCACCCGGGCGGCGGATCGATCTCGACGTCACCACCGACGACACCTTCGAGGTGATCGGCGACGAGGCACGCCTGCGCCAGGTCTTCGCCAACCTCGTCGGCAACGCGGTGCAGCACACGCCCGCGACCGCAGCGGTCGTCGTCCGGCTCGCGGCGGAACCGGACGTGGTGCGAATCGACGTGGTCGACACCGGGCCGGGTCTTGCTCCCGAGGACGCCCAGCGGGTGTTCGAGCGGTTCTACCGCACCGACCAGTCACGCACGCGCAGTAGCGGCGGCACGGGTCTCGGCTTGTCGATCGTCGCGGCGATTGTCGCCGGGCACGCGGGCACGGTCGCGGTGGACAGCAAACCGGGCGAGGGGACGACGTTCACCGTCACGCTCCCGCGCGGCTGAGCCCCGCGGGAAGGGTCAGTTGGGGACGTTGTCCGCGTAACCGAGTTCGACCAGTGCGGCCTTGATCTTGTCCTGAGCCTCGTCGAGGGATTCTGCCGACGGGTTCGGGTCGGCGCCGGAGATGTTGAAGTCGCCAAGCTCGTAGGCCGGGAACACATGCAGGTGCAGATGCGGCACCTCGAGTCCCGCGATCAGCAGGCCCGCGCGCGGTGCATCGAACGCCTTGCGCACAGCACGGCCGATCGTCTGGGCAACGTCGGTCAGCTTCGCGAACTCGGCCGGCTCGAGGTCCTGCCACTGGTCGATCTCCTTGCGCGGCACGATCAGCGTGTGCCCCTGCGTCACCGGCGCAATGGTGAGGAATGCGACGACCTCGTCATCGGACCAGACAAAGCGACCGGGGATGTCACCGGCGATGATCATGCTGAATACGGAAGCCATGCTTGGCAGGGTAGTGCGCGGGCGGCGAGGTCGATCCGATTGGTGCTAGCTGCTGCCGAACGACGGCCGGGGCGCGGCGACCGGATAGGCGGCGACGTTCATGATCACATCGCCCTCGCACGCCCCGCTGTCGATCACGGTGCGCCACGTCCCGGTCAAGGTGCCATCCGATTGCGGCGTGTAAACCGCGACCGAGTGCGCGGGCGCCCACACCTTCGGTACGCCCTCGCCCTGCCAGCAGTCCCATTCCCAGTCGTAGGTGTGCACCCAGCTCGCGCCGTCCCACGTGTAGCGCGGAGGGAGGGGCAGGGTGGGATTCGCCGGCGTCGGCCCATCGGTCACGGTCGCAACACACGTGCCGTTCGTGCACGTTGTCTCGAACGTGTAGACGTCGGAGAAGTCGGGCTCTGGCTGCCGCGCCGCAAGGCTGGTGCCGGTCTTCGAGGCGGCGAAGCGCTTCAGCGAGTACTGCCCGGACCACGATGGATCCGCCGCTCCTGCGGGAATGGCCATGGCGGCGAGCCACCCGGCGATGAGTGCAACCACCACAATCGCTTTCCGCATAGTTTCGAATTGAAGCATGTGGCGCGTGTGAATTCTGGTGTTCGCGAGCCGCCACTTGCGCGCTAAGCGGGCAGAGGGCACGCTGAGCAGCGTGAGTAAGGTGACCCTAAGTACCGAATTGCCGCTGCCCGCCGAGACCGTGGCGGGGCTCTGCCGCAAGCCGGAAACGATGCTGTTCGTGCTGAGCCCGGTCGTGCGTTTCCGCGAGCTGCACGTTCCCGACTTGCTCGAGGTCGGCGCAGAGGCCTCGGGCCGGATCTGGTGGTTCGGCATCATTCCGAGCTGGACCCATCGACTCACCGTCGTGAAGGCCGACCCGCTCGAGATCTACACCAACGAGCGCAGCGGCCCGGCACGCGTGTGGAACCACCGCCTGACGTTCGAGCCGATCGACGCGAACAGCTGCCGCTACACCGACGAGATCGAAACCGAAAGTGGTTGGCGCGGAGCCCCGACCCGGCTCTTCGTGCGGCTCATGTTCGCGCACCGGCATCGGCGCTGGCAGACGCTCGCCGGCATCCTTTCCTGAGGATTACTCCGGAGGTGTCAGCGCGGTGCCGCGTGAGGTGTCCTTGAGGTGTACGCCCGAACGGCCAAGCTCGCGTGCACCGGTGACCAAACCCGCTGCGACACGGGCCGCTTCGCGGTAACCGAGGCCTTCCGGCGGGTGAATGTTGGAGATGCAGTTGCGGTCGGCGTCGGTGCGTCCGGCGCGCGGTGCGTGCGTCAGATAGATGCCGAGGCTATCGGCGACGCTGAGGCCGGGCCGCTCGCCGATGATGACCAGTACGGTGCCGAAGCCGGCCAGTTCGGCGATGTGGTCCCCCAATGCGACCCGGGCCTGTGTGGCGATGACCGGCGGCGCGAGCGTATAGCGATCCCGCAGTTGCGCCACCAGTTCGGTGAGCAGCGCTGTGCCGTGTTTGGCGAGGGCGACGGGCGACAGTCCGTCTGCGAGAACGAATCCGATGTCTGCGGGGGTGTGCGGTACCTGTGATGATTCGGCGGGAATCCTGCCGAGGTCAGGTCGGCGCAGGTACTCCTCGCGTGTAGCCGCGGCGCTGCGTATGTGCAAGGGCTCGCCGATCCCGACGCCGCGGACCGTTTCTGCGAATAGTTCGACGTTCAGCGGCTCGTGCACCGCGTCTCGAGCGGCCGCGTGTGCTGAGGCGATTTCGAGCACCTGGCGAGTGGGCAAAGAGTTGCCGGTCCGGCCGAGCCCGATTCTCGCCTGGGTCGTTTTACGCAGCTCGGTCCAGAAGTCCTGGCCGGCCACCTCGTCCGTCATGGCGCTTCACCGGACGTCAGTGACCGCAGGAGTGATTGGTGCACATCGAAATTCGTCAACTGGCCGGTTTCGTCGAACACCCCCATCTTGCGTAGCCATTCCTCGAATTCGGGAGCGGCCTGAAGCCGGAGCGTCCGGCGCGCGACCAACACATCGTGGAACGACAGGCTTTGATAGCCGAGCATGACGTCGTCCGCGCCCGGGACGGTGATGACGTACGCGACTCCGGACGCCGCCAACAGCATCAGCAGAGTGTCCATGTCGTTTTGGTCGGCCTCGGCGTGATTGGTGTAGCAGACGTCGACGCCCATCGGCAGCCCGAGCAGCTTCCCGCAGAAGTGGTCTTCCAGTCCGGCGCGAATGATTTGCTTTCCGTCGTAGAGATATTCGGGCCCGATGAACCCGACGACGGTGTTGACGAGCAGTGGTTGCAGGTCGCGGGCGACGGCGTAGGCCCGGGCCTCGAGTGTCTGCTGATCGACGGGCCGCCCGCCGGTACCGAGGTGGGTGTGTGAACTCAGCGCGGAGCCTTGCCCGGTCTCGAAGTACATGACGTTGTTGCCAACCGTGCCCCGGCCGAGCGATCTTGCGGCCGCATTCCCCTCCCGCAGCAGTGCGAGGTCGACGCCGAACGACTTGTTTGCACCTTCGGTTCCGGCGATCGACTGGAACACCAGATCGACGGGAGCACCGGATTCGATCAGTCCGATGGTCGTGCTGATGTGCGAGAGCACGCATGACTGAGTGGGTATCTCGTAGCGGACTCGGATGGCGTCCAGTAGATGCAGCAGGTCCGAGGTGGCATGCGGCGAGTCGGTGGCCGGATTGACGCCGATCACGGCGTCGCCGCAACCGAGCAGTAGTCCATCGAGGACGCCTGCGGCGATCCCGCGCGGATCGTCGGTCGGATGGTTGGGCTGCAGCCGAGTCGCCAGGGTGCCCGGCAATCCGATCGTGGTGCGAAACGCTGCGGATACCCGTGTGGCAGCGGCAACCGCGATCAGATCCTGGTTACGCATGATTTTGCTTGTGGCCGCGACCATTTCGGGGGTCAGCCCCGGCGCAATCGCCGCGATTCGCGCCGCGCTGTCATCGATCGCGGCCGCTTCGAGCAACCAGTCCCGGAACCCGCCGACGGTCAGGTGCGAGATCGGAGCAAACGCCTGCCGGTTGTGGCTGTCGATGATCAGCCGCGTGACTTCGTCGGTTTCGTACGGCACGACGACGTCGTTGAGGAATGTGTCGAGCGGCAGGTCGGCTAGCACCCACGCCGCTGCCGCGCGTGCGGCATCGTGTTCGGCGGCACACCCGGCGAGCTGATCACCAGAACGGAGTGGCGTCGCCTTCGCCATCAGGTCGACGAGGTGGTCGAATTCGTAGGTAGTGCCCGAAACCTGTTGGCGGTAGATCAATTCAGCTCACCTCCATGCCGACGAGGATGGCGAACACTTCTCGTGCGCGAGTTGGGCGCCACGCGGCTCGTCTTGAAACTGTATGACCCGGTGCTTCGAAACGCGCCCTTTCCCGCTGGCCGACGCCGGCCTGAACAATCCGAGTATCGAACATATGTTCGACAATCTGATAAGATCGAGCCTGTGCAGGCCGGGCGTCGGTCAGCGGTTGGTGGACGCGCCCGGTGCACCAGCACGAGCGTGTGGCGGGAAGGTTGGGCCAATTTGTTCGAGTCGTGGCCGGTCCATTTTCAGCCCGAACCGCGGCGCGAGGTCGAACCGCCGGTGGCGGTGATCGTCGACCTTGCGCTCGGTATCGCGCGGTCACCGATCGGACGCCGCGCGGATGGCCTTCCGCTCCGAGTTCGGGCGGAGAGCCTTCAGATGGACGCGAAAGTGCCTGGTGCGCTGCATGCCTGGGCTCGCACCGCGCGGGGTGACTGGCTCGGCCGCGTTCGGCTGCGCATCCCCGCCGGACAGGGCTGGCTGGAGACGGACCAATGGATTGCCGCCGTCGCGATCACACCCGTCACGACCACGCGCCAGGGGACCAACAAGCCGAAGCGACCGCTGATCTGAACGATGGGTCGGTCAGCTTTGTGCCGCATCGCTGAGACCCACGCCCCTCCCGCCGCACACTTCCTGGCGCGTCGCACACGCTCCGGCACCCCAAACCCTGTGCGCGCCAACGGTATGTGTGCGACCGATTGCGGGCCTGGCGCTCTAGCGCGGCGGCGTCAGCTTCGTGACTGTGCCGAGGAAGCTCGTGACGTACAGGGAACTCGAGTCCCAGCCCGGACCGGATCCGAACCGCACCGACGAGCTGAGGGGGAGTCCGTCCGCGATGATGCACGACCGGCCGGCATCGAGATCGACGCGCGCCACTTGGCCGATCGCATTGAGCGTGACGTAGGCAATCCCGTCCGGCCCGAGCGTGATGTCGTCGGCGGAGTTGAGCGGGCCGAATCCCGGAATCACCACGGTGCGCGGGGCGCGGGCAGGATCGGCGAGGTCGACGATGGCGATCTCGGTGGTGGGGTTGAACGTCGTCGCGACGACGAGCCGGTTGCGAGCTTTATCGACGGCGAGGCCATTCGGGAACGGGATCGCGGGGCCGTACGGCCCGACGTGCTTGCCGTCTGCGCTGGCGACGGTGAGTGACCCGGGGCCGAGGTCCTTGCTCACCACGAAATCGCCATTGGGCAGCTGCGTAAGCCCGTTCGGCATCTGCAGGCCGGTCGCGACCGTCGATACCGCGCCGGTGTCGAGGTTGAGCGACTGGATCGTGCCGTCCTTGCTGCCGGTAATCCCGGCGGTGAAGCTGTTGCCGGTATTGAAGTAGGCGGTGTTGCCGCGGACGAGGATCCCGCCGGGGCTGCTGACATTGGCCACTGCGGTCGATCTCTTGCCGTCCGCGCCGAGGCGTTGCAGCGCGCCAGTGCCGCCGAGGAGCGACTGCTCGCTCAATAGGAGGCCGCCGCGGCCGTCGAAAGCGAGGTTCTCGAGCGTGCCGTAGCCGGACGCGACGGACTGTTTGGCCCATGGCGCACACGGATTCGGCTCGGCGACAGCCGAATTCACCGCGGGGCCGACCACTACTGCCGAGGCGATTGTGGCTGTAACCAGGGCATGCCGCACCGTGCGCGAGAACCGCATCCGTCCCACCTATCCGATTGGCGTTCCGACAACTCGTCGATCCTATCCAGCCGGCGGGTGGGCGGTGGTGGAGCGATGCGAGTCCAACACGGAAGTGCTCCCAGGAACCTCACAGCTTGGGTCCAGGGACGCCGGAGCTTCGCCCGCGACCGTGGGTGCCATGACAGAAGTCTCGACACTCTCCGCTGCCGGGCCGGCACATGTCGCGGCCGCCGCACAGGCAAACGTCGGTGCCGCGGTGTCGACCGGGGGAGCCCCTGTGACCACCACGCTCGGACTCGCCGGCGCTCCTACTCTCGACATCGTCGTCCCCGTGTACAACGAGGAGGCCGATCTCGCGCCGTCGGTGCGCCGACTGCACGCCTACCTGTGCGACGTGATGCCGTATTCGGCGCGCATCACGATCGCGGACAACGCCAGCACCGACTCGACGCTTGCCGTTGCGCGCGAGCTCGAACGTTCGCTCGACGGCGTGCGGGTCGTCCACCTCGACGCCAAGGGACGCGGCCGTGCGCTGCGCGCGGCGTGGAGCGCGTCCGACGCCGAGGTCGTGGCGTACATGGATGTGGATCTGTCCACCGACCTCAACGCGCTGCTGCCGCTGATCGCTCCGCTGGTGAGCGGGCATTCCGACCTCGCGATCGGTTCCCGGCTAAGCCGCGGCTCGCGCGTCGTCCGCGGCCCGAAGCGCGAGTTCATCTCCCGCAGCTACAACGTGTTGTTGCGCACGTCGCTGCACGCCCGGTTCTCCGATGCGCAGTGCGGCTTCAAGGCCATCCGGGCCGACGTCGCGCGGGAGATCCTGCCGCTGGTCGAGGACACCGAGTGGTTCTTCGACACCGAACTGCTCGTGATCGCCGAGCGGGCAGGCCTGCGCATCCACGAGGTGCCCGTCGACTGGACCGACGATCCGGACAGCCGGGTCGACATCTTTGACACCGCGTGCAAGGACCTGCTCGGCATCTGGCGCCTCGGCCGCGCCCTGTTCGCCGGCCGGCTTCCCCTCGACGATCTGCGCCGCTCACTCGGACGCGAACCGCTGGTGCCCGGGGTGCCGCGCGGCATGGTTGGCCAGCTCATCCGCTTCGGCATCGTCGGCATCGGCAGCACGCTGGCCTACGCGGTTCTCTACCTGATGCTGCATGCCGCGCTCGGGGCGCAATTCGCGAACTTCGCTGCGCTGCTGACCACCGCGGTGCTCAATACCGCGGCCAACCGTGCCTTCACGTTCAACGTGCGCGGTTCGGCCAATGTCTACCGGCACCAGATGCAGGGCCTGCTCATCTTCGGCATCGGGCTGGCACTCACCAGCGGTTCGCTTGCGGCACTGCATCAATGGCTGCCCGACGCATCGAAGCAGATCGAACTAGCTGTGCTCATTCTTGCCAATCTCATTGCCACGCTGGTCCGATTCGTCGGGCTGCGCTGGGTCTTCCGTACGAGCGATGTGGAGAACGTCCGATGACCACCCTTCTCACCGCGCCCAAGGGCGCACCGGCCGAAGTGCCGGACCGTCGTGGTAAACGCTGGGAATGGTGGGCTCTGGCGGCGCTGCTGGTCGGCACCGCCGTTGCCTATCTGTGGACGCTCGGCGAATCCGGTTGGGCCAATTCGTTTTACAGCGCCGCTGTCCAGGCGGGCTCGGAGTCGTGGAAGGCGTTCTTCTTCGGCTCATCGGATGCAGCCAACTCGATCACAGTCGACAAGCCACCTGCCTCGTTGTGGTTGATGTCGTTGTCCGTGCGGCTGTTCGGGC
>NZ_LRRB01000179.1 GCF_001646865.1 Aldersonia kunmingensis
CGCTGGAGTCGTGCGGGCGCGGCTGCTCGGCGACGACGGGGAGTTGGACCTCGCGCACGACCTGGCGGTGGAGCTACTCAATGGCTTGCCGCACTGAATGATTCGGCACATTCGGCCCAGGTAGGCGCGCGTTTCCTCGCGGCGGTAATGTTCGAATCCGCTTGCCCCGATGAGCGACTGACAGGGAAGGAGTGATGGCGCGATGGCGACGGCCGCCCAACCCGATCCACGTCCGGCCAAGGCTCCTGCATTGTTCGATGCCTACCAAATGATTCGGTTCGCTCGGGCGTATCACGCTGCGGTGATGCGTGAGCGTGAGGGAAATCGCTCGAGCGAGGAAATCGGCTCGTTCGAGTTGATGCAGATGGCCCGGCAGGTCGGCGTGCCGTTCAAGGAACTGGCTGCCATCGAGGCCGCCGCGGACCGCGACTTCTCCCGCGGCGGCGGGGACACGGCACTGAACGATCTGTTCATGTCGCCGCCCGATCTCACGTAGCTGAGAGAATTCCTCCTCACTTATCTCATCCCCTGGCCGGTCGCCGACTCCACCCTCGGTAGGAGATCGAATGCCGCCCCCGGCAGGACGCGCCACCTGTACCTCGCTTTGTACCGTCAGTCCAGGCACGCCAGACCCGGCCGAGGTAGGTGGTTTCACGGTTGGGTTAACGGCGTTACGATAACGCCACTAACTGATGGTCAGGGGGACCTGCGATGCTGGATCGCATTGCCTATTTCGTGATCGGGCGGCCGCGCGCCGTGCTGGTCGCCGCGTTGTTGATCGCCGTGGCAAGCGGACTGTTCGGCTTCAGTGCGATCAGCCACATGAAGGCAGGCGGTTACGGCACCGAGGACGCCGAGTCGGCGCGCGCGAGCGAGATGCTCGTCGACAACTTCGGCGGCGCGGAACCCAACCTGGTCTTCCTGGTCGATGCACCTGACGGCGTGGACAGCCCGGCTGCTGAGGCGGCGGGTGCGCACATCGTCGACACCCTGAAGTCCGCCGAGTACGTCGACCCCGCGTCGGTGCAGTCGTACTGGACCTCACCGTCCGACTTGGCCAGCGCGTTCCGCAGTCGCACCGCGCACACCGCCCTGATCACGGCGCACGTCGACGGCGACGACACCACCGCACCCGCGCGGGCGACCGAACTGTCCGAGGACCTGACCGGTACCACCGACGGCATCACGGTCCGCGCGGGCGGCATGACGATGGCCTACCACGAGATCAACGATCAGGTCGCCAAGGACCTCGCGATTGCCGAGGCCATCGCGATCCCGATTTCGGCGATCGTGCTGATCCTCGTCTTCGGCAGCCTGATCGCCTCCCTGCTGCCACTGGTAATCGGGATCTTCGCCATCCTCACCACCCTCGCGATCCTGCGCCTGTTCACGCTGATCACCGACGTCTCGGTGTTCGCGCTGAACATGACGACCGCGCTCGGCCTCGCGCTCGCGATCGACTACAGCCTGTTCATGGTCAGCAGGTTCCGCGAGGAACTCGCCGCGGGCCGCGATGTCGGGCCCGCCGTGGTCCGGACTGTCCAGACCGCGGGGCGGACCGTGCTGTACTCCGCTCTCGTTGTCGCGCTGTCGATGTCGGCGCTGATGGTCTTCCCCATCTACTTCCTGAAGTCGTTCGCCTACTCGGGCCTCGCGGTCGTCGCTGCGGCCGCGGTCGCCGCGCTCGTTGTGGTCCCGGCCGCGCTGATGGCGCTCGGCCACCGCGTGAACTCGCTCGACCTCCGTGAGCCGCTGCGCCGCCTGTTCCGGCTGCAACCGCGCCGGGAGGTGCCGCCGGAGGAGAGCCGTTGGTACGTCGGCGTCAACGCGGTGATGCGGCGTGCGGCGCCGGTCGCCATCGCGGCAATCGTCTTCCTGCTGTTCCTCGGTGCGCCCTTCCTCGGCGCCAAGTTCAGCTACCCCGATGAGCGGGTCGTTCCCGCGGCGGTCTCGGAAAGCCGCGCGGTCGGCGATTCGCTGCGGCAGAACTTCGATTTGAACACCGGCGGCGCCACCATCGCGGTGCTGCCCGGCTATTCCGCCGGGTCCGGGCCGCTCGCCGACTATGCCGCTGAACTGTCCGAGGTGCCCGGAATCTCCGCGGTCACATCGAGTGCAGGCACGTACATGGCAGGGGCGCGAGTCGCGTCCCCACTGCCGGAAATGGCGAACGAGTCCGGGACCTACCTACGGATCGTCAGCGACTCGGACCCGTTCGGCAAAGCCGCCGCAAGCCAGCTCGAGGCGGCGCGCGCCGTCCCGGCACCGGGCGAGGTGCTGTTCACCGGACCCGCTGCGGCCAACCATGATTCGCTCAGCGCGCTCGGCAGCAGGCTGCCGCTCGCACTTGGCCTGATCGTGGCATCGACACTCATCGTGCTGTTCCTGTTCACCGGCAGCGTTGTCCTGCCCATCAAGGCGGTCCTGCTCAACACGCTGTCGTTGTCGGCGGCGTTCGGCGCGATGGTCTGGATCTTCCAGGAGGGCCACTTCTCCGACCCGCTCGGCTTCACCCCCACCGGTTACCTATCGCCGACCATGCCGCTGCTGATGTTCTGCCTGGCCTTCGGCATGTCGATGGACTACGAGGTGTTCCTGCTGTCCCGAATCCGGGAGGAGTGGCTGCACTCCGGCCGAACCACAGAGGACAACACGCATGCCATCGCAATGGGCATCGCGCGGACCGGCCGAATCTTCACTGCCGCAGCGGTGTTGATGGCTATCGTCTTCATCGCCATGATCACCGCGCAGGTCTCCTTCATGAAGATGTTCGGGCTCGGCCTCGGCATCACCGTCCTCGTCGATGCGACTCTCATCCGCGGCTGCCTCGCGCCGGCGATGATGCACCTCATGGGCCGGGCGAACTGGTGGGCACCGAAGCCGCTGGCACGGCTGCACGAGCGCTTCGGCCTGCGCGAGCACGACGCACCCGAGGACGAGCAGCCCGTGGCCGACGAGCGTGTGCCAGTGGGCCAAGGAACCTCCTGATGAGCACTGCACGTCAACGGGCGCCGCGCGGGTCGGGCAGTCGTCTCCGCGGCGAGATCCTGGACGCGACAAAGGATTTACTGGCCCGCACCGGCGACGCGCACGACGTGTCGATCCGCGCGGTCAGCGACCTGGTCGGGGTGACCGCGCCGTCGATCTACCGCCACTTCGCCGATAAGGACGCGCTGATCGACGCCGCGGTCGCGGACGTGATTTCCGATCTCGATGCGGTCATGCAGGCGGCCGTCATCGACGAAGTCGGTCCGCTGCATCGGCTCCGCGCCCAGGGCCTGGCCTACGTTCGGTTCGCCCGCGAGCACCCCGAGCACTACCGCCTGGCGACCATGGAATGCGGCGAGGGCGTCGGCGAGGTGGACCAGGTGCTCGGCAGTGCGGCCTTCTCGCATTTCCTCGACACCGTCACCGAGTGCATCGCTGCCGGTCTCTTCGCCGAACAGGATCCCCTGCCGGTGGCCATGGAAATGTGGGCGGCCGCGCACGGCATCGCCTCCCTGCTGATCGCCAAGCCGTACCTGCCCTGGGGCGATCCCGAAGTGGCCGCGGATCGGGTGCTGAAGTCGGTGTGCGCCGGCCGCATCCTCGGCGATCTGCTCGGCGACGACGCCGACCCCGACGACCTGATGGGCTGGCTGGTCGAGCAGCGCCGGGTGACCAAGTGAACGGGCCCTCTGGACAGGCCGCGTAGAAAGTACGTGTGAGTCACGACACCAGGCATGACATGGGCGGCTCGCTGGCGCCCGGCAGCGGCATGACGATGAGCGACCAGGTTGCCCGGCACGCTCGCAGCATCCCGGATGCGGTTGCGCTGCGGCACGAAGGCGCACAGCTCACCTACCTCGAACTCGACGGCCGGGTGAACCGGCTCGCGCACGCCCTGCGCGACCGCGGCGTCAACAACGGGGACCGGGTGGCAGTGCTGGCGCTCAACGGCCTCGAACCAATCGAGACCTTCCTCGCCTGCGCGCGCCTCGGTGCCATCTGCTCCCCGCTGAACTTCCGTTCGGTCGCTGCCGAGGTCGGCTACATGCTCGGCAACTGTGGCGCTCGGGTGCTCGTGGTCGACGCCGGGCTCCTCGATGTCGCACTCGAAGCCGTCACGGAGGCACCCGCGGTGCTGGCTGGGCTGGTCATCGGTGGCCCTGCAGCAACCGCGCCGACCGGGTTCGACGCGTACGAGACGGCACTTGCCACGTCCTCTGCGGACCCGATCGCGGTAGCCGTGGACGAGCGCGCTCCCGCGTTCATCATGTACACCTCCGGCACGACCGGGCGGCCCAAGGGCGCGGTGCTGTCGCACTACAACCTGTACGTGCAGACGACGAGCCGGATCGCACACGTGGGCCTGCCCACCGAATGCCGTACGTGGCTCGTAGGCACCCCGCTGTTCCATATCGCCGCGATGTCCGCGATCCTTCCCGCGTTTCTCACCGGCGGTCGTGCTGTGGTGACCAAGTCGGGTGCGTTCGACCCTGAACAGATGCTGGATCTGCTTGCCCGGGAACGAATCTCGTCGTGTTTCCTGGTCCCGTCGCAGTGGCAGGCAATCTGCTCGGTGCCCGATATCGCCGACCGCGACCTGTCTGCACTGAAGATGATCGCGTGGGGCGCGGCGCCGGCATCGACCACCCTGCTGCGCAAGCTGCTCGAAGCGTTCCCCCAGGCGCAGCTGAGCACCTCCTTCGGCCAGACCGAATGCAGCCCAATCACCTGCGTGCTGCGCGGCGAGGACGCGGCCCGAAAAATCGGCTCGATTGGCACGCCCCTGCTCAACGTCGAGGTACGGGTCGTAGACCTGGACATGAACGACGTTCCGCCCGGCGAGGTCGGCGAAATCGTCTACCGCGGCCCATCAGTGATGACCGGCTACTGGAACAACCCGGAGGAGACCGCCAAAGCCTTTGCGGGTGGCTGGTTCCATTCCGGCGACCTGGTGCGTCAGGACGACGACGGTTACCTCTACGTCGTGGACCGGCTCAAGGACATGATCATCTCCGGCGGGGAGAACGTGTACTGCGCCGAGGTGGAGGACATCGTGGCCGGGCATCCCAAGGTGTCCGAGGTGGCCATCGTCGGGGTGCCGGACGAGCGCTGGGGCGAGGTGCCGCACGCGATCGTGGTGCCGATCCACGCCGCCGATCCGCCGACCGCCGACGAGATCGAGCAGTGGTGCCGGGACCGGCTGGCCGGTTTCAAATGCCCACGGAAGCTGACTGTGCTCACCGAGCTGCCCAGAAATGCGAGCGGCAAGGTGCGCAAGACGGACCTGCGGGTGCTCGTTCGTGGCTGAGGCCCCGGACTAGCCTGCGTTCATGGAGTCGTTCTACGTCCGCGATCCCGCACATCCGGACCGCTACGAATCGACCGACCTGACCAGGGGTCCGTGGTCCCCCGACGCACAACACGCCGGGCCACCATCTGCGCTGATCGCGCACGTGATCGAGCGTTGCGAGCCGCGAGAGGGCTTCCAGGTCGGCCGGGTCGCAGTCGAGATCCTCGGCCCGGTGCCACTGGAGCCGCTCACCGTCACCGCCCGCGTCGCACGGCCTGGCCGCAGCGTGGAGCTGATCGAGGCCGAGGTACGCACCGCAAAGGGTCCGGTGCTGCGTGCGAATGCCTGGCGTTTCCGCCGATCCGACCCGCCGCTCGACATCCCAGAGGCGATGCTGCCCAGCGGCGCGGTGCCCGGACCGGCAGAGGGCGTCGAGTCGCCGTTCCCCTCGCTGCAGCCCGTGGGCTTCCACACCGGCATCGACTACAGGTTCGTTAGCGGAACATTTCTCGAGCCGGGTCCCGCGACGTGCTGGATCCGGCTGCGCTATCCGATCGTGGCCGATACGACGCCGAGTCCGCTCGAGCGTGCTGTGGCCGCGGCCGATTCGGGCAATGGCGTGAGTTCGACGCTGGACTGGCGCGAATACCTGTTCATCAACACGGATCTCACGGTGTCGCTGCATCGGATGCCAGAGGGCGAGTGGGTATGCCTGGATGCGGTGACGTCGCCGCAGCCGCATGGGATAGGGCTTACAGAGACCGCGATGTACGACGAAATCGGGCCGGTGGGGCGCGCGACGCAGACGTTGCTGCTCGGCCGCCGCTGAGACAAAAGGCGGTTTCGTATTGCCGCCGGGTCGGGGGTCTGGCGGCAACACGAAACCATTCTCGTTGTCGGCGCGGACGCGATCGGCGTTACATACCGAGCAAAACTATTTTCGAATCGGTTGCTGGGCCATCGTCTGGGGTACAGACTCGACAGGGTGACTGCCATGCAACTAGGGATGGTTGGCCTGGGCCGGATGGGCGCAAATATAATCCGGCGAATCCTCGAGGACGGCCACTCGGCGGTCGTCTACGACACCAATCCCGACGCCGTGAAGGAACTCGAAGCCATCGGCGCGACCGGCACAACGACATTGCCGGATTTCGTCGCTGCACTCGAAAAGCCGAGGGTCGCGTGGGTAATGATCCCCGCCGGCATCACGACCAAGGTCATCGAGCAACTAGCCGAACTCCTCGAGCCCGGCGACATCGTCATTGACGGTGGCAACAGCCGCTACCACGAGGACATCAAGCGCGCGAAGGCGCTGTCCCCGAAAGGCTTGCACTACATCGACATCGGCACATCGGGCGGCATCTTCGGCCTCGAGCGCGGCTTCTGCCTCATGGTCGGCGGGGAGACCGAACCCGTGCACCACATCGAGCCGCTGCTGAAATCGATCGCTCCCGGCGTCGAGTCCGCACCGCGAACCCCCGGGCGTGAGGGCGAGCCGTCGCCTGCCGAACAGGGCTATCTGCACTGCGGCCCAGCCGGCGCAGGGCACTTCGTGAAGATGGTGCACAACGGCATCGAGTACGGCGCGATGGCCGCCCTGGCCGAGGGCCTGAACATCCTCAACCAGGCCGATATCGGCGCCCGGTCGACGGGTGAGTACTCGGCGGAAGAGACCCCGCTGGAACAGCCGGAGCTCTACCAGTACGACATCGACATCCCCGAGGTCACCGAGGTGTGGCGGCGCGGCTCGGTGGTCGCGTCCTGGCTACTCGATCTCACCGCGGCCTCGCTGTACGCCGATCCCACCCTCGAGCAGATGGGCGGACGGGTCTCCGACTCCGGTGAGGGCCGCTGGACGGTGGACGCGGCGCTGGACGAGGGCGTTCCGGTGCCGGTGCTATCGACCGCGCTGTATCAGCGCTTCTCTTCGCGCGGCAATGCGCTCTACGCCGACAAGGTGCTCTCCGCGATGCGGATGGCCTTCGGCGGGCACCACGAATTGCCCAAACCGAAGTAGTCGTAGGCAAAGCTGTTTCCGGGGGCGATGTTTCGCCCCCGGGAACTTGCTCGTACGGACGTGCCTATCGTGGGCTGATCGACGAGCCGCCGTCCTCGCTAAAACCCAACCTCATCACCGGCTGAGAACGAAGGCGCCGGTCATGCCGTAGGCGGGCTTTTCGCCCGTCACGTTGCACAGCGTCATAACTACATAGATTCCATTCGGGATGTTGTTGAACGTATGGGTCGCAACGTTCGCCGCGTCCGCCCACCGCACCAGCTCGCCCGCGACCACCGCTCCCGAGTCGTTGAGATTCTTGAGCATGAGGGCGAGTTGCGCCATGGGGACTTTGCCGCTCAGAATCAGGCTTATCAGCGGCGGTGCGAGGATCGGCGCGGCCTTGATTGCATCGATCACCCCAGTCGAGCACGCACCTGGAATCGGCAGGTTGACGACGGGGATGTATCCGCTGGGCGGCACGTTCGTCGCGGTGTAGGTCACCGCGTTCCCGGCGACCTTTACCGAGTAACCCATGCCGTCCGCGATACCGACGAGCGGAACAGCGGGCGGAACCAGCGGTTGCGGAGCGGCAGTGCCGATCGCCGGGGCCGCGAACGCGATCGCGGTGGTCGCGGCCAGTGTTGCTGTCAATCGAACGAAGAATTTCCGACGCATCGTGCGCACCTCAATCAGGTCGGTTATTACCCCTGATGTTCGAGGCTAGTTTCATCGCGTCTGCCGCGCGGAGGTTCCGAGCAATGCCGAAGAACTACGAGAACGAACGTCGCCGGCCCGCGCCCCGTGGCGGGTGTTGTCGTAGGCCGATTCGCGCAGCACCGTAGCCAATTCGGTTGCAGCCAGAGGTCATCGGGCGTGAAACACGAAGTGACACCGGCATACGCCGGGTTCTGCGGCATCGTCGGCCCGGTTGACGCTACTCGCTCTCCCCGCCACTTCTGCCCCACAAACCGATCAGGAATCGAGAAGCTTTCGACGTCCGGCGCGACGTAGCGTGACAACCATGAACGCCACCAGTGACGGAACGGGTTTCTCCGCCGACGAGAAGGCCGCGATGAAGCAGCGCGCCGAGGAGTTGCGTACGACCAAGGGCCTCAAGGGTGCGGCGAAACAGGCCCGCGAACTCGAGGCGTGCATCGACGCGATCGACGCGCTCGAGGGAATCGACAGCGAGGTCGCAACGACTTTCCACCGGCTCGTCGCCGAGGAGGCACCAGATCTGCGACCGAAGACTATGTACGGGTTCCCCTCCTACGCGAACGCCGACGGCAAGGTCGTCATGTTCATGCAGCCCAAATCCAAGTTCGACACGAGGTATCCGACCGTCAACTTCGACGAGCACGCCAACCTCGACGACGGCGACATGTGGCCGACGTCGTTCGCCGTCGTCGCCGTGACGGACGCGGTGGAGAAGAGGCTGCGCGCGCTGGTGAAACAGGCCGTGTCCTGACTGATCCTGCATCGCGGGACACACACGCTGCGCCACCAGAGAATTGGCGCGGTGTACTTGGTTCCCACGAGCGCGTTTCGCCCGCGGGAACAAGCTTTGCTCAGGTTTGGAGCGACTGCCCCCGCGTCACTCTCGGCCGAGCGAGACCCACGTCGGATCTGCCGTCCGTGCACCGACCGTGATCGACGCGAGTTCGTCGAGACGGCCCACCTGGTCCGCGGTCAGGTCGAGGTTCACCCCGCCCGCGTTCTCGGTGACCCGTGCCGCGTACCGAGTGCCGGGGATGGGAACGACCGGCAGCGAGAACTCCCGGCCCTTGGCGTAGAGCCAGGCGAGCGCGACCTGCGCCGGCGTCCCTTCTGTCTCGGCGGCAATATCCTCGATCACCGCCAGCACCTTCGCATTGCCCGGCAGTGCATCGGGTGCGAAGCGGGGGAACCGGCGGCGCAGATCGTTTTCGCCGATCTGGCTCGGGTCGAACGTGCCGGTGAGGAACCCTCGACCGACGGGCGAGTACGGCACGAATCCGATGCCGAGTTCCGCGGCGGTCGGGACGACGAAGCGCTCGACGTCGCGGCTCCACACGCTCCATTCGCTCTGGATCGCAGCGATCGGGTGGACCGCGTGCGCGCGCCGCAGTTCGTCGCCGGTGGCCTCGGAGAGCCCGATGTGCCGCACCTTGCCTGCGGTCACCTGCTCGGCGATGGCTGCGACGGTCTCCTCGATCGGAACGTTCGGGTCCACTCGGTGCAGGTAGTACAGGTCGACGTGGTCGACACCGAGCCGCTCCAGGGAGGCGTCCAGGAACCCGGCGACGTGCTCGGGGCGGCCGTCGATCCCGCGCTGCCCCGCTGCGATATTGCCGACGAGGCCGAACTTGGTGGCCAGTTGCACCTCATCGCGCCGGGTGCGCAGCACCTCGCCGACGGCGAACTCGCTCGAGCCCTCGCCGTACACGTTGGCGGTGTCGATGAAGGTGACGCCGATATCGATCGAATGGTGCAGCGTCGCGAGGGCCTCGGCCGGGTCGGCGGGCCCGTAGGCGGGCGCGACCGACATCGCGCCGTACCCCTGGGCGCTGACGACGAGATCGGGGGCGAGTGCAGTGGTCGGGACAGTCATGCCTGCAATCCTGCCCTCGCATGCACGAAGGGCGCACGTCTTGCGATCACCGTGATCGCAGGCCGTGCGCCCGTCGGCGGGGCAGACGGGCGCTCCGCAGGCTCCGCGCCTACGAATCAGCGCTCGAGGATCGCAGTGACGCCTTGGCCACCGGCGGCGCAGATCGAGATCAGCGCGCGGCCGGAGCCCTTCTCCGCCAACATCTTCGCGGTCGACGCGACGATCCGCGCGCCGGTTGCGGCAAACGGGTGCCCGGCCGCGAGCGAGGAGCCGTTGACGTTGAGCTTGCTGCGGTCGATGCTGCCGAGCGCGCCGTCGAGGCCGAGGCGCTCCTTGCAGTATTCGTCGCTCTCCCATGCCTGCAGGGTCGCGAGCACCACGGAGGCGAACGCCTCGTGGATCTCGTAGAAGTCGAAGTCCTGCAATGTAAGACCGTTGCGCGCGAGCAGCCGCGGCACTGCGTACGTCGGCGCCATGAGCAGGCCGTCCGCGCCGTGCACGTAGTCCACCGCCGCGGTCTCCGAGTCCACCAGGTGTGCCAGCACCGGAAGCTTGCGCTCGGCCGCCCATTCGTCGGTCGAGAGCAGTGCGGCGGACGCGCCGTCGGTGAGGGGCGTCGAGTTGCCGGCGGTCATGGTCGCGTCGCCGAGCTTGGTGCCGAACACCGGCTTCAGCGTGGACAGCTTCTCGTACGACGAATCCGGACGCAGGTTGTCGTCGCGGGTCAGGCCGAGGAACGGCGTGATCAGATCGTCGAAGAAGCCGCGGTCGTACGCTGCAGCCATATTGCGGTGGCTGGCGACGGCGAGTTCGTCCTGATCCTCGCGGCGAACGCCGAACTCCTTGGCGGTGATTGCCGCGTGGTCACCCATCGACAGCCCGGTGCGGGGCTCACCATTGCGCGGAATCTCCAGGCCGATCATCCCGGGCCGGACATTGCCGAGCAGCTTCACCCGTGCGCCCGTGGTCTTGGCGCGGTTGAGCGAAAGCAGGAACTCGCGCATCTCGTTGTTGACGCCGATCGGTGCATCGGACGTGGTGTCCACGCCGCCGCCGATACCCGCGTCGATGCGGCCCGCCGCGATCGCGTCGCCAACGGCGATGATCGACTGCAGGCCGGTGCCGCACGCCTGCTGCAGGTCGTAGGCCGGCGTGTACGGGCTCAGCGCGCTACCGAGGACACACTCGCGCATGAGGTTGAAATCGCGGCTGTGCTTGAGAACCGCACCCCCGACAACCTGACCCAACCGCTCACCCTGCAGGTTGAAGCGACTGACCAGGCCATCGAGCGCGGCGGTGAACATGTCCTGGTTGGAAGCGTGCGCGTAGGCCTTGTCGGACCGGGCGAATGGGATCCGGTTACCGCCAAGTACTGCCACTGGGCGCAACTGTCGGCCGACACCCCTCGAGTCGGCTGACTTGGTGCTGGTCGCTGTGCTGGTCACGCGCATCTCCCTAGCTCAGGTGGACTGCTCGACAGAGAACTTACTCCAGAGTAAGTTGATTGTCGAACTCGCCCCCGGGGGGCGGGCGATCCTCCATACCCACACAACCCGAGAAGGTAGGAAAGTGGCCAGCAAGGGAGCTTCGGACGTCTACGCGTCATTCCTGAACACCGCGGCCGGCGCGTTCATTGCGAACAAGGCCGGCCTGCCGCAGCCCGAGGACCTGCGCCGATACCAGCCCGGCGAGCCCGCGCTGGCGGGCCCGGTGCTGCTCGGCGGCAACGGCAGGCTCGTCGAGCCGATCCGGGAACTGCTCGCGGACTACACGTTCGCCGACACCAATGACGCCAAGTTCGGCGCGCTGGTGTTCGACGCGACAGCACTGTCCAGCGCCGAGGAGCTTTCCGCGCTGTTCGAGTTCTTCCAGCCTGCGATGCGCAACCTCGCCAGCTGCGCCCGGCTCGTGGTGCTCGGCACCACGCCGGAGGAAACCGGCAGCGTGGACGCGCATATCGCGCAGCGCGCACTCGAGGGCTTCACCCGCAGTGTCGGCAAGGAACTCAAGCACGGCGCCACCGCGCAGCTGGTCTACGTCTCGCCGAACGCGACGACAGCCGCCTCCGGCGTCGAATCCACTCTGCGGTTCCTCCTTTCCGCCAAGTCCGCATTCGTCTCCGGGCAGGTCATCCGGGTCGGCGCCGGGGATTCCACCGCCCCAGCCAACTGGGATCGCCCGCTCGACGGCAAGGTCGCGGTTGTCACCGGCGCTGCGCGCGGCATCGGCGCGACCATCGCTGAGGTGCTCTCTCGCGATGGCGCGCACGTGATCTGCGCCGACATCCCTGCCGCCGGTGATGCACTGTCGGAGACGGCCAACAAGGTCGGTGGCACTGCGCTCGCGCTCGACGTGACCGCGCCCGACGCCGCCGACAAGCTCGCCGCGCACCTGCTCGAGCGGCACAGCGGCGCGGACATCATCGTCAACAACGCCGGCATCACCCGCGACAAGCTTCTCGCCAACATGGACGATGCGCGCTGGAACGCGGTGATGAACGTCAATCTCATTGCGCCGCAGAAGATTGTCGAGGCGCTCGTCGCCAAGGGCGCGCTCAAGGACGGTGGCCGCGTGATCGACGTGTCCTCGATCGCGGGCATCGCCGGCAACCGTGGCCAGACCAACTACGGCGCCTCGAAGGCCGGTGTCATCGGGCTCGTACAGGCCAGCTCCGCGGCGTACGCCGACAAGCAGATCACCGTGAATGCGGTGGCGCCCGGCTTCATCGAGACCGCGATGACGGCGGCCATCCCGTTCGCCACCCGCGAGGTCGGCCGCCGGATGAGCTCGCTGCTGCAGGGCGGCCAGACCGTGGATGTCGCCGAGACCGTCGCCTACTTCGCGAGCCCGGCCTCGAATGCGGTCACCGGCCAGGTGCTGCGGGTGTGCGGCCAAAGTCTGCTGGGGGCCTGATGACCGAGGTTCTCGAACTCGAGGGCACTCCCCGTACCCGCGACCTCTATCTGCGTGCCGTGCTCGGCGCGGTGCCCGTGCCGGGGCTGTCCAGCCGTAGCGAGACCATTCCGGACCGCCGCGTGGAGATTTCGGACATCCGCGTGGATCCCGACAACCTCGCCGCCTACGCGCGGACGTGCGGGCTGCGCTTCGGTGACGCCCTGCCGATCACGTACCCGTTCACGCTGACCTTCCCCGCCGTCATGCGGCTCGTCGTCGCGCGGGACTTCCCGTTCGCGGCGGTCGGCGCGGTGCACGCGGAGAACCTCATCACCCAGCACCGACCGATCTCGGTGACCGAGCCGCTCGATATCGCTGCGCACGTGGAGAACCTGCGTGAGCACCCGAAGGGCCTGCTGGTCGACGCGGTCAGCGAGGTCAGCGTCGGGCGCGAACTGGTGTGGCGGCAGGTGACGACGTTCCTGCACCAGCAGAAGACGTCGCTGTCGGGCGGTCCGAAGCCCGAGCCTAAGCCGGACGAGGTGCCGCCGCCCCCGACGCGCACGATGCGGGTCGATCAGAAGACGATCGGCAAGTACGCCGCGGTGTCCGGCGACCGGAACCCGATCCACATTTCCACGTTGGGCGCCAAGGCCTTCGGGTTCCCCAGGCCGATCGCGCACGGCATGTGGAGCGCGGCCGCGGTGCTGGGGCTCGTCGAGGGCCGGATCCCGGACTCGGCCACCTACCAGGTGAAGTTCGGCAAGCCGGTGATGCTGCCCTCGACGGTGAACGCCTACGCGGACCGCTCCGCTGACGGCTGGGATCTGTCGCTCAAGCACCCGAAAAAGGGCTACCCGCACCTGACAGCAACGCTGACCTAGTTCCTCCGTGATCACGAGCAAATGGCCCCGGAATCGCCTGATTCGGGGGCCATTTGTTCGTGCTCGGCGCAAGGCGGGGGCCATGTGGAACTCTCACTCCGCGCCGGCAGATTCCTTCTTCTTGCCCGCGAGGCCACGCCAGGCCAGGTTCTCCAGGAGGTCTGCGGCCTCCTCGGCGCTGATCTCGCCCTCGACCAGCCGGTCCGCCACGGCCTCGCCCGCGCCGATCAGGGCTACGGCCATGATGGTGAAGTTCGAGCCGACTTCGGGATTCTTCGTGCTCGATTCGAGGAGCTTGGCGGTCATCTCGATCATTCGCTCGCGGGCTCCGGCGACCTGCGCGACGAACTTCTGCTGCGCGATCGCCTGCCGGTACAGCACCTGCCACGAATCCCGATGCTCGTCGACGAAGTTCAGGAACGACACCAGTGCCATGCGTAGCTGCTCACGTGGAGCCAGTTTCGGATCGCCTGCCGGCGTGATCGCCTCGAGGAATCGCACGCCCTCGCGGCTGATGCAGGCGGCGAAGAGTTCGTCCTTGGAGCCGTAGTACAGGTAGAGCATCGGCTTTGAGATTTCCGCCTCAGCCGCAATCGCGTCCATCGATGCGTCATGGAAACCGTTGCGCGAGAATACAACTACCGCAGCATCGAGCATCTGTTGCTCGCGCACGGCACGTGGCAACCGTTTCGTTCCACCAGCCATGCGTCCTCCAAATTGCGGGTACCGAAATCTTACTCTTGAGTAAGTTCAAATTTCTTCGTTCGGAGAATCGGTATCACACGCAATGAGACGTCAACACGACAACGCACCCTTGTACCGCGCGACGCGCAGCACCGACGCATCCACCCGATCGGCCGGCAGCCTGCCTTCGGCGACCGCACGCTCGAGCTGATCCAGCACCGCAGGCACCTCGGTGGTGGTGATCCAGAGCGCGTCGTCGGCACCCGCGACCAGCGCCGCCTCGACCGCCTGCGGAATGGAAAGCCTGCTGGTAATTGCGGCCATGCCGCCCAGATCGTCGGTGAAGATCACCCCGTCGAAAGGCGCAGCGCCGTACCCGGTGCCGGTGCGCAGGAGGTTCATCGCGGCCGGGCTGATGCTGGCCGGGATACCGGGCGCGGTCAGGCCGGGCACGTCCAGATGGCCCACCATCACGGCCGCCCCGGAGGTCACCAGGCTGCGGAACGGCACCAGGTCGGTGGCCTGCAGTTCCGACAGCGGCGGCGTGGAGACCGCGCCGGTGTGCGAATCGCCCGACCCGGAGCCGTGACCGGGAAAGTGCTTGATGACCGCGCCGAGGCCGCCATCATTCAGGCCGCGGATCACCGCGTCGCCGTACTGCGTCACGGTGTCCGGATCATTGGAGTAGGACCGGTCGCCGATCACCGAGTCGTCCGGCTGACTGCTCACATCCACGTCGGGCGCGAAGTCGACGGTGATGCCGAGTCCCTTCATGGCCTTGGCGCGCTCGAGCGTCAGGCCGTAGACCTGCTCGGGCGTCATCGTGGCCGCGGCCTCGCGCGCGGACGGCGCCACGCCGATCAGGTTCGCGACGCGCGAGACGCGGCCGCCTTCCTCATCGATGGTGACCATGACGGGCACGTTCGCCGCGCCCTGCACCTGGGCGACACCGCCCGCTGTGAGCAGCGACTGGTCGGTCCAGCCGCCGATGAAGATGCCGCCGACCTGGCTTTCGCGCACCACGTTCACCGCGTCGGCGGTACCGGTCACGCCGACCGTGAGCAGCTGCCCGAGCTTCTGCCGGGGGTTCAGCTTCGCGAGGAACGCCTGCTCGCAACTCAGCGCCACGGGCGTGACCGAGGTCGATTCCGTGCTGGTGGACGGCGCGGCCGCGGGTTCCGACGAGGCTGTCGTCGAGACGATTTCCGACGTCGATCCCGAACACGCTGTTGCCACCGTTGCCACCGCTACGAGTACTCCGACACCCACCCATCGCATAGCCGACGACGCTACCCGTCCGGGGGTACGCTCGTGGCACCCGAAGAGGCGGCCGAGCCCGGGAGGTTGGCTATGCCCTGCGACGTCATGCTCATTGCCTATGACGGATCCGATCACGCGAAGCGGGCCATCGAGTACGCGGGCCGCTTCCTCGCCGCGAACCGGGCGGTCGTGCTGACCGCGTGGGAGCCGATGGTGCGGCAGGCCGCACGGATGTCCGGTCTCTCCGGTGTTATGCAACCCGATTGGGTCCCCGACGAGGACATCGACGACATCGCCTATACCGATGCCCGCAACATCAACGAGGAAGGTCTGCAGCTCGCCAAGGCTGCCGGCCTGAATGCGGAACCCCGCACCGCCGAATGCTCGAGCACGATCTGGAACACCATCGTCGATGCCGCCGACGAACTCGATGTGGACGTGATCGTCGCAGGCACCCGAGGGTCCACCGGGATCCGTGCGCTGCTGCACAGCAGCGTTGCCGACGCAGTGATCAAGCACTGCCATCGTCCGGTGTTCCTGGTGCCGCCTGTCACAGAGAAAGCCCCGCAATCCCGCTGACGGTTATCGTCGGTCGAGATGGACGGATTCCTCCTCGCTCGTGCGGGCTCGGTGCTGCGCGCGAGCGGCACCACCGAACTCTTCGCCGACGCGCAGGCCGCGGCGGCGGCATTTCGCGCAGGCACCGCACCTCGACTGGTAGGCGCACTGCCGTTCGATCCCACTCGCCCGGCCGCTCTTTTCGTCCCGGAGACCTGGATCCACCGCAGCGGCCCGCTCGTCACCGATGCACCGCCGTCCCTGCCTACGGCCCGCGTAGTGCACGAGACACCGAGCCGCGCCGAACACATTGCCCGGGTGCGCAAACTGCTCGAGCTGCTCGAAGCCACCGAGCTGCGCAAGGTGGTCGCCGCCCGCTCGGTGCAGCTCGTAGCGGATGCGGCGATCGACCCCGAACTGCTGCTCGCCCATATGGTGACGCGGCATCCGTCAGCGAACGGTTTCGCGGTCGATGTGACATCCGCGCTCGGCCGCAGAGCGACCCTGGTCGGCGCGAGCCCCGAAGTGCTCATCTCCCGCCGCGGCCCGCAGGTCTCGCTGCGACCGATGGCAGGGACCGCGCCGCGGCACGCCGATCCGGCAACCGACAAAGCCATCGCCCAAGAGCTACTCGGTTCGGCGAAGAACCTTGCCGAGCACGCCTTCGTCATCGACTGGATTCGTGAACGCCTCGCGACGGCGTGCGACGAGCTGACCGTACCCAAGGACCCCGAACTCGTTGGCACGCCGGAGGTTTGGCACCTGGTTACCCCGATCCACGGTGTGCTGCGCGACCCGGCGACGACCTCGCTCGATCTCGCGCTGCTGCTGCACCCCACACCGGCGGTGTGCGGGACGCCGACACCAGCGGCACTGGCCACGATTGTCGAACTCGAGGAGGATCGCGAGTTCTACGGCGGGACGGTCGGCTGGTGCGACGAACATGGCGACGGCGACTGGATAGTCGCGATTCGTTGCGCCCAGTTGGCCGGTGACGGGTTGTCCGCTACCGCCTGGGCCGGAGGCGGGATTGTGGCTGGTTCGGACCCTCAATCCGAACTCGATGAGACGACATCGAAACTCCGGACGCTGCTCGGTGCACTGGGTGCCGAGGCGCTGGTGATACCTTGACCCGGACGTATCGCATCTCGAAGGAGTGCTCTCGATGAACTTTCTGGTCCCCGGACTGGTCAGCGCCCTTGTCGGTGCCGTCCTCGGTGTCGGCGTCGTGCTCGGAGTGACGGCCGCGGCGGAGCAGAACTCCCGCCCCGACGTCGATCGCAGCGGGAACGCAGGCTCGTCGCTGCTCAACCAGGTTGAGTACGGCAGCCGCTGATTCCACCGGTCGTGACTCTGCTCGTCACGGGCACGGGTCGGACTCTTCGCAAATAACTTCTCCAACACCGTCGGTCGAGCCACTCGACCGGCGGTGGTTTATCGGCGCTGCCCTCATCGCGCTCCTACTGGCGTTCCTGCAGTCGCCCGGCAAGACCGTCGCCGACACCAAGTACGACCTCACGCAGGACCCGTTGGGCTTCCTGGCCCGCGCGTCCCACCTGTGGAACAGCGAGGCACCGCTCGGCCAGGTGCAGAACCAGGCCTACGGCTACTTCTTCCCGCACGGTTCCTTCTTCGGGCTCGGTCAGCTCCTTTCCATACCGCCGTGGATCACCCAGCGGATCTGGTGGGCGCTGCTGCTGCTCGTCGGTTTCTGGGGCATCATCCGGCTGGCCGAGGCACTGGGCATCGGAAACCGTGGCTCACGGGTAATCGCGGCGCTCGCATTCGTGCTCTGTCCGCGGGTGCTCACCACACTGGGTTCGATCTCGTCGGAGTCGCTGCCGATGATGCTGGCCCCGTGGGTGCTGCTGCCGGTGGTGCGCGCGTTCGGCCGGGAGCCGGGCCGTCTGCGGGTGCACGCCGCCTCGTCGGCAGGCGCGGTCGCCCTGATGGGTGCGGTGAACGCCGTCGCGACCGTCGCCGCGGTCGCCCCGGCCGTGTTGTGGTGGCTCTCATCCCGCCCGAACCGTCGCTGGTGGCGTTTCACCGTGTGGTGGGTGCCCGCACTGTTGCTCGCGACTCTGTGGTGGATCGTGCCGCTGCTGCTGCTCGGCCGGTTCAGTCCCCCGTTCCTGGATTACATCGAATCGTCCGGGATCACCACGCAATGGGCCTCGCTCGCGGAAGTCCTGCGCGGCACGACCAGCTGGACACCGTTCGTCTCCCCGGAGCGCGTCGCAGGCACGATTCTGGTGACGCAGTCCAGCGCGGTAATCGCGACCGGTGTCGTCGCGGCCGCAGGCATGGCCGGCCTCGCGATGCGATCCAACCCGATCCGTGGGCGCCTGGCCTTGATCCTGCTCATCGGCATCGCCGGAATCACCGCCGGCTATCTCGGCGAACTGTCCTCACCCATCGCGGAGTCGGTCCGGATCTTCCTCGATTCGGGCGGCGCACCGCTGCGCAATGTGCACAAGCTGGAACCGCTGATCCGGTTGCCGCTTGTGCTGGGACTCGCGCACCTGCTGACCCGGGTGCCGCTGCCCGGCTCGGTGCCGTTCCGGACGTGGCGCTACGCGTTCGCGCATCCCGAGCACAACCCGATGATCGCGCTGACCGGCCTGCTCCTCGTCGCACTCACGCTCGCCACCGCTGTCGCCTGGACAGGGCGGCTCGCCCCGCGTGGCGCCTACGACGAAGTCCCCGAGTACTGGCATCAGGCCGCAAATTGGCTGGCCGCGAATGCCGACAGTGGCGGCGCAGCACCCGACGAGCGCGCGCTGGTGGTTCCGGGCGCGCCATTCGCGGCGCAGGTCTGGGGCCTGACCCGCGACGAGCCGTTGCAGGCTCTCGCGCAAACGCCGTGGGCCGTGCGGGACGCCGTTCCACTCACCCCGCCCGGCGCGATCCGTGCGCTGGACTCGGTGCAGCGGTTGATCGCCGACGGTCGCCCGTCGAGCAGCCTCGCCGAGACCCTGCGAGCCCAGGGCATCGGGTTCCTCGTGCTGCGCAACGACCTCGATCCGGACACGTCCCGCTCGGCGCGACCGGTGCTGGCACACCAGGCGATCGAGGGCTCCCCTGGATTGACCAAGGTCGCCGAATTCGGCGAGGAGATCGCGCCGCGCAAGGTGGAGCATCTGGTGGTCGACGGCGACCTGCGGGTCGGCTACCCGGCGATCGAGATCTTCCGAGTGGATGCCGGAGCTACCGGCCTCGCGAATGAGCCCTACCTGGTCGACGCCGCGGATCTGCCGATCGTGGCCGGCGGCCCCGAGGCGCTGCTTCGGATGCATCAGTCCGGGGAGACGGGCTCTGCTCTGCTCGCCGCCGATGCCGAGCGAGCGGGACTGCGCATCGACACCGTCACCGTGACCGACACCCCGGTCGATCGCGAGACCGACTTCGGCCAGGTCGATTACCACAGCTCCGCGATTCGGGCGGTCGACGAATCGCGCCGCACCTTCAATCGCGTGCCGGACTATCCGGTCGACGGGGCACCGCTGGTGCGCGGCGAATGGTCGGGGGCGACCATCACGACGTCGAGCGCGGCGGCGGACGCCACACAGCTCGGCGGTGTCGCCCCGGGAGCCGGCCCGACGGCGGTGATCGATGGTGACGAGTCGACATCGTGGTTCAGCAACGGACTGGAAAGTGCCGTGGGCCAATGGCTCCGGCTGGATCTGGACAACCCGATCAAGGGCGGGCTGCTGCACGTCACCGTCAATCCGGCCACCATTGGCAGCCCGGTGAAATGGCTCGAGATCCAGACGCAGCGCGGCAGCACTGCGGCGCGAGTCGGTGAGAAGGGGAAGCCACTCACCATCGCGCTCCCGCCCGGCGAAACATCGTGGGTGCGGATCCTCGCGACCCAGACCACGGACGGTTCGGTCGGTTTCCAGTTCAGCCTCAGCGAAGTGTCGATCGACGATTACACCGACCCGGACAACCCGGTCCCAGTCGAAATCCGGCACCGCACAGTGCTTCCCCCGCCGCCGGCAGGGGCGGACGTGCGGGGTTGGGACCTCGGGCAGGAGCTCGTCGGCCGGACCAGCTGCGTGGAGACAACCGAGCGGGTGCGGTGCTCGACCGCGCTGCAGCTCGCGCCGGAGGAACTCAACGCCTTCCAGCGGACACTCGACGTGCCAGCGGCGGTTGCCGTCGCCCCCGAGGTGACGCTGCGATCGCGGCCAAGCCTGGAACTCGACGCGCTGCTCGCACAGCCTGGCCGGCCGCTTGCCACGGGCGCGGCCGACACCCCGGACCCACGGGGTTCGGCGATCGCGGCAACCGATGGCGACCCGCGGACCACCTGGACGGCCCCGGCGAACACCGTCCGCAGACCTGCTGGACCGAAGCCGACGCTGACCATCGAACTGCCCGAAAAGCAACTGGTCACCGGGCTCACGCTCGAATCGAGTCTCGGCCGCGCTCCTGCCAGGCCCACCTCGGTCGCGGTGGATCTCGGTGCGGGACCGCAGGTGCGCGAGGTCGGAGTCGGCCCAATCGAGTTGTTCCCGTACGTCACCGATCGGATCGAGCTCAGCATTCAGAGCTGGGACGAGCTACACGATCTGGCTGGGATCGGCTTCACCCAACCGATGGCGCCCGGTTTCGCGGAGATCGAGGTGCTCGGCGCGGACGGCAAACCCATCGGGCCGCCCGCCGATCTGGACCGGATGATCACCGTGCCGTGCGAGGACGGACCGAAGGTCACGATCGCCGGGCAGACGATGCAGCTGTCGATTACCGCGACAGCAGACCAATTGCGTTCCGGCGCACCCGTGTCGGCGCGGCCGTGCGCGGCAGACACCGCCGCTGCCCTTCCGGCCGGACGGCCGGACATCGAGGTTCTGCCGGGACCAGCGTTCTTCGTCGACTCGATGCGACTCAAGGACATCGCGGCCGCACCCGCACAGGTTCCGGCGACCACGCCGCTCGGATCCGCGATCACCACCTGGACCGCGGACGAGCGGGAAATCGATGTCGCCGCAACCGATCGCGACCGACTGCTTGTGGTCCCGGAAAGCACAAACCCAGGCTGGCGCGCCCGTACCAACGACGGCACGGAGCTCGCGACCGTCGTGGTGAACGGGTGGCAGCAGGGCTGGATCGTGCCCGCCGGCACCGCCGGACCGATCACGCTCGATTTCCCGCTCGACCGTTGGTACCGGACTGCGATCTTCGGTGGGCTCGCACTGCTGCTCGTCCTGCTCGGCCTTGCGCTGTGGCGGCGCGGCAGCCTGGGCGCAGCATCTCCGGCTCCGCGTCCGTGGCGCAGCACAGTCGTTGCCGCGGCTGGTGTGCTGGCGGTCGCCACGGTGATTTCCGGGCCGGTTGGAACCGCACTCGCGGCCGCCGGCCTCGCCGGATCCGCGCTGGCAGTCCGGCGCTGGGGAGCGCGGGTCACCGCGTGGACCCTGACGATCGTCGCGGGCGGCGGCACGATTGCCGCTACCGCCTGGCTGTCTCGGGCGCCCTGGCGTTCACCCGAGGGCTACCTCGGGCATTCCCTGTGGGTTCAGCTCCCCGCGCTGCTCGCGGTCATCGCCGTCGGCGTCGCCGTCGTGCCATTCCCGCGTTGGCTGCGCCGCCGCTCCCAGGACCGGACCCAACGACGCACCGGCTCCTCCACCATCGCGTAGCTCGCGGCCGCTACCGGCAGGGTCAGCAGCACCGTCACGATCAGCACGAAGGCGAAATGCCCGTTGAACATCGGGAGCCCGAACGTCGGGAAGATGATCGCCAGCACGAACAGGTGCCAGATGAAGATGCCGTAGGACCAGCGGCCGAGCATCAGCGACACCGGGTGGGTGAGCACGCGGTACCGGCGCTCGACGAGCACGGGCGTGGCGAGCAACCCGAAGGCGACGATAGAACCGAGCGCGATCTTCGTCGCGTACTGCCACGGATGCGCCCGGGTGAGGCCCTCCGGCCCGGCCAGGTCCGTCGCCGTGAGCAGGAACGCCACCAGCGCCAGCCCCAGCATCAGCCACCGGCGCGACGCCAGGCGACGCATCCGCGGCGCGGGTGTCACCGCGAGTTCGGCGAGCACCATACCCGCGGCGAACCACGGGAAGTAGCCGGGCAGCCAGTTGTCGGAGTAGATCGCGTTCGGGGTCGGGATCGGCAGGAACGCCCAGGCAAGCGACGCCACGGCGACGGCGAGCAGCACCCGCAAACGCAGCCGCGCGCGCCGGCCACGCAGCGGTCGCATCGCCAACGCAATGATCGGCAGAATGAGATAGAACGCGAATTCGACCGAGAGACTCCACATTTGGGTGAGTCCTTCGGTGAGGGTGAGCGGAACGAACACCTGCACCAGACCGAGATTTGCCAGCCACAACTGCATGCCCGAGCCGGCCTGCGGCAGGAACAACAGCACCACGATGACCGCCACCCAATAGGCCGGCAGGATGCGCGCCGCACGGTGTCGCAGATATCGCGCGGTGGTCGGCGCAGAAGGCCCACCGTGCGCCGCCGCCGCGTGCGGGCGCCACAGCAGGAAGCCGGACAGCGCGAAGAACACCGCCACGGCGAGATCGAACCGGCTCCACACCCGCCCGATCACCGGCGTTCCCGTCGCCAGGGTCTGGAACGCGACATGGGTGAGAAGCACACCGAGCGCCGCGTACCCCCGCATACCCTCCAAGGCGGGGACGAAGGCGCGCTGGGTCCACGGCGGCGTCTCCGCAGTGGTCATCCAGCCAGGGACGGCGGTGTGAGTAACAGTCATTTCAATCCAGTGTGCCTGCCGTTTGAGCGTGCGACGCGCCGAGTTCGGACCTCAGCGGTCCAAACCTGTTGCATCGACTGTTAGTGTCTCGGTCGATCACCTGTCCATTTTGGGCAGCTGACTGCCGGGCCGGGCTCCGTCCGGCATGGCAGACAACGCGATGTTGAGGAGATTCGATGGCAGAGCGGTCGAGGTCGGGACGGACGCTGGCCTACATACTCGTCGGGCTCGGCGCATTCTTGATCGTAGCCGCGCTGCTTTTGCCCACCTATTCGGTGAACAAGCTGGGCAAGACGCCGCTTGACCTGGAGATCACCACCGTGGCCACCACGCCCGACGAGGGTGGTGAGGTGCTCGTTGCGAGTTCCCTCACATCGGCCACGGGATCCGCGACCGTCGACAAGGGCGTCCCTATGGTGTCGCAGCGCTTCCTCACCGTCGAGGAGCCCTCCGACGCCGACAAGATGACCATCCAGGCCGGTACCACGCTGCGCCGGACCGACAAGCAGGGCGACACCGGCCTGCTCACGGCCTCGGTCGACCGCGTGACCGTGGATCGCAAGACCGGCATGCCGGTGGACGACCCGATCGGTTCGATCCAGGTGGACGGCACCCGCCCGGCGGACGAGGTTTCGCACACCGGCCTGCAGTACCGCTTCCCGTTCGACACCGAGCAGAAGAGCTACCCGTACTTCGACATCAACTCGCGCGAGACGCACGACATCGACTTCGTCGAGGAGACGGAGATCAACGGCACGACGGTGTACCACTTCCGCCAGAAGCTGGACCCGGTCGACCTGTCGAAGGTCGTGCCGTCGGCCACGAACAAGCTCACCCTGCCTGCCGCCAAGTGGGGCGTTCCGGGCGGCGAGGCGCCGGTCACCATGACCCGTTGGTACTCCAACGAGCGCGACGTGTGGGTGGAGCCCGTCACCGGCGTAATCGTCAAGGGCGAGGAGAAGCCGTACCAGTTCTACGCACGTAGCGGCGACAAGCCCGAGGTCACCGTGCTGCAGGCGGACCTGACGTTCGACGAGAACACGGTCGAGTCGCAGCTGCAGAAGGCCAATGACGGCAAGGATCTGCTCTCGCTGTTCGGGCGGATCCTGCCGATCGTGTTCGGCATCCTCGGCATCATCGCCCTGGTGGTCGGCATCGTGATCGGTGTCCGCCGCGGACGTGGCGACGACGAGCCTGCCTACACCAACGGCCCGAGCTCGCCGTCGGGTTCTGCGGGTAACGCGCCGCCGAGCGGGCAGGCTTGGGACCAGACCGAGGAGATCAACGTCAATCAGGACGATCTGCGCAAGCAGTAGTCCAACCGACTCCGACTTACACCCGCCCGGTGCTCGCTTACAGCGAGTGCGCGGGCGGGTGTTTTGGTTCGTAGAGCAGGATCGCGCCGGCACCCGGCACCTGGAGGTAGGTCGTGCGGCCCCACTGTTGCTCGCCGATCCCGCCGGTGAACGTCGCCCCCTTTGCTTCCAGTTCGGCGATCGTGGCATCGAGGTCGTCGCACATCAGCGAGATCTCGTGGTGTGATCCGGTGTCCGCGGCGGGGTGAATCGCCACCTCGCTCGGACCGGACTTGAAGATCAGCCAGCCACCACCGGCGTCGATGTGCGGCCACCCGACCACGTCACGCAGGAAGTCGCGGGCCGCCTCGGAATCCTCGGCGTAGAGCAACGCATGCATCGCGGTGATCATGAACTGACGGTAGGCCCGCCCTGAGGCTGTGCCAACGGTTCTTTCGGCCATGGGGGCGCCGATCGCGCCCGCCACAGTTCGGCGGACCACGCAGCGATGCACGCCATGGCCGAGCCGATGACCACGATCGTCAGCACTTCGGTGATCGTGTCCGCGAGGGCGAGTATGAGCGCGGCCTCGGCCGCCAGGGCGGCCCAGGCGACAACGGACAACCACGTGCGTTCGCCGGCGATCGCGGCAAGCAGGGCACCCTGCAGGATCGCCAGGAACGCACCGTCCGCCGCGAACGCCCAAAGAATGCCCTCGACCGGCGCATAGGCCTCGCCGACGATCACCGGCACCAGTTGGGCGACCAGCGCCGCCCCACCGACCGTCAGCACAGCGAGTCCAGCCAGCACCATCAGCGTCAACCGGGATGCGGCGGCGGACTGCTGCGGATTGGCCATCCGCGGGTACAGCACCACCCCGACCGCCGCCGGTAGCCAGAACGCCGCCTTGGTTGCCACCGCACCCAGCGCATAGATACTTGCGTCATCGGGACTGAGCACGACTCGGGAGAGCAGCAGATCGACGGA
The DNA here is from genome assembly GCF_001646865.1 of Aldersonia kunmingensis. Classification (GTDB taxonomy): domain Bacteria; phylum Actinomycetota; class Actinomycetes; order Mycobacteriales; family Mycobacteriaceae; genus Aldersonia; species Aldersonia kunmingensis. The sequence continues at coordinate 25,167 of NZ_LRRB01000179.1, forward strand.
GATCAGCGCGATCAGCACCAACTGCACCTGCGAGGCACGCAATACCGCCGCCACACCCGTGTCGGAGACTTCCTTGCCGGGTACCGCGGCGGACTGGGTGCCGGCGACGAAGTGGGCGATAAAGGCCGCCACCGTGAATCCACAGGCGACACCCACGAGTGCGGCCGCCGAGCCGCCGCCGGCGGCGAGCACCGCGACGGCGGGCACTACTCGCGCGACCCCGGCGAGCGCAATGACGAACGCTAGTGCGGTGAATCGCTGTTCGCCTTGCAGGAGCCCCTGTTCACCGGACAGCAGGACCACAACAGGTGCGGTGACCAGCGCAGCCGCCGCCGCACCGACACCAACGTGCAACACCTCGACGACGACGGGCACGAGGACGATTGCGACTACGGCGACGATCGCTGCGCAGCGGATCTGCAACGCGCGCACGCGTCCGGACGACTCGCCGCGCACCACATCGCGCGCCACTACCGTCTGCAGCGCGAGGCCGGGAACGGCGAGCAGCAACTGCAACCCGAGCAGGCTGGCGAACTCGCTGTAGCCGTCGAGACCGAGCCAACGGCTTGCGGGCACGTGCAACACGTAGGCCGCGACGTTGGCGACCATGGTGCCCGCGGTGACCAGGCCCATGCCGGTGACAGTCGCCCCCGCGCCGCGTGAACTCACGGGACCACTATGGCACCGCCCCCGCACAACTAGGGTGATCCGCCATGAGCAGCACTGCGCGAGTCCGAACCGAGTCCGGTTCCGCGCAACCGCTGTTCGCTCTCTACAGCCTGGCGCTCGCCGCGGTGGTGTTCGGCCCGCTCTTCGGCCCGGGCTGCCTCCTGCTCCGGGATGCGGTGAGCACGCCGCGGTCCTTCCTGACGGATTCGGCACTCGGCCTCGGCGATGCCGCGCCTCGCGCAGTGCCGCAGGACGCGCTACTGGCCGTGCTGTCTCCCGTCTTCGGCGGCTGCCTCGTGGTGAAGGTGATCCTGCTCGCTGCGCTGTGGCTGGCCGGTTGGGGCGCAGCGCGGATGGTCCGCATCGTGCTGCCGTCGCTCGGTGTCGGTGCCGCGCTCGTGGCCGCGACTGCGGCAAGCTGGAATCCGTATGTCGCCGAACGCCTCCTGCAAGGGCATTGGAGCCTGCTGGTCGGCTACGCCGCGCTGCCGTGGACGGTTTCTGCCGCGGTGCGCCTGCGGCAGGGCTCGGGATGGCCCGCGTGGTCCGCACTCGCGGTGTGTCTGGCCGCCGCCGCACTGACCCCGACAGGCGCTCTGCTCGCCGGGCTGGTCGCTGTCGTCACGGTCGGGGTGCGCCGGATTCCCGCGGCGCTGACGCTTACCGTGCTCGTTTCGGCACCGTGGCTGGTCGCCACCGCGCTCTCCGGCGCCGGTACCGAATCGGATCCAGCGGGTGTGACAGCCTTCGCCGCCCGCGCCGAGCCGGGCCTTGGCACCATCGGCAGCGTCGCGGGCCTTGGCGGCATCTGGAATGCGGACGCCGTTCCCGGCAGTCGCACCGGCTACTTCGCGCTTGCCGGGACCATCGTGCTGCTCGTGCTCGTCGCACTCGGCGCGCCCGCGTTGTGGCGTCGCCGTACGAATCCGGTGATTGCCGCCCTCGCCGTACTCGCCGTCGGTGCGGTGGCGTTCGCCGCGGTGGCCGCAACGCCCGCCGGGCTCGACACCATGCGTTGGGGCGTCGACCATGTGCCCGGCTGGGGGCTGGCCCGCGACACACAGAAGTGGATCGCGCTGGCGATGCCCGGCTATGTCCTCGCAGCCGCGGCCGGATGCGCGTGGCTGACCCGTCGCGCCGGCAATGCGGTCGTGCCCGCGCTGGTGTCGATCCTGCTGTTGATTGCGGTGCTGCCGGACCTGGCCTGGGGAGTAAGCGGGGCGATGCGCCCGGTGCACTACCCTGCCTCGTGGCAAACCGTGGCCGCGGCAGTGAACTCCGCCGATGACGACACCGATGTGGCTGTGCTGCCGGGGGGTATGTTCCGGATCTTCCCGTGGGCCGGTGACGCGCCGGTGCTCGACCCTGCGCCGCGAATGCTGCCCCGCGATGTGTTGCAGACCGGTGTTCTGCCGGTTCGCGGGGTAGCGGTGGCCGGCGAAGGCAATCGGGCCGCCGAGGCGGAGGCGGCGTTGCTGGACGGAGCTGCACCGGAACGGCTGGGCGAGCTAGGAGTTGGCTGGGTGCTCGTCGAGCGGACCTCTCCCGGCCCGCTGGGGGATTCCGCGCGCACCCTGGCACAACTCGAGCGCGTGCACATCGACGATGAACTTGCGCTGTACCGAGTACCGGACGCGAGCGGCGAACCCGCGGACAACCGCTGGGTCGCGGCGCTGGCCCACCTGCTGTGGGTGGCGACGCTAGCCGGTGGCGTCGCGGCGCTAGCCTGCGGCGCGCTCGGTGGCGCGCTCGGTGTCGTGCTCGGCGTGGTCCGCCGTACCGATAAGGCCTGAGATGAACCGGCCGCTCACCGAAGCCGTGAGCACCTCGCGCACGCCGTCCCCGCACTGCTCCCACGAGAACTCATGCGAGCGCACCCGCGCCTTCTCGCCGAGCTGCACGCGCAATTTCGGATCGGCGAGCAGTTCGCCGACCGCCTCGGTCAGCCCCGCCGAATCGTCGACGAGCAGACCGGTCACCCCGTCGATGACGGAATCGGTGAGCCCGCGCGAACTGCGGTAGCCGACCGTCGGCACGCCGTGCTGGGCGGCCTCGATCACCGCGAGTCCCCAGCCCTCCTTGCGCGAGGGCAATGCGTGCACCCAGGCGCGGGATAGCAGTTCGTGCTTGCGGTCCTCGGACACGTGCCCGTGGAAGGTGACGTCACGTTCGATACCGAGTTCGCGGGCGCGCTCGGCGAGGTTGTCGGCCCACCATCCGCCGCCAACAACGTCGAGGTGCAGGCCCGGATGGTCGGCGCGCAGCCGCGCGACCGCGTCGAGCGCGTCTTCAATCTGCTTGTGCGGCACCAGCCGTGAGAGCACGACGATGCTCGGGTGCGATGTGCGCGCCTCGGGCACACCGGCGGTGACATAGGCAGGCACAGGCTCGGCCCCGTTGCGCACGACCGCGATCCGGTCCCGGTCGACACCGAGCGCGGCAAGATCCTCGGCCGAGGGCAGCGACACGGTGAGGTACTGATTGCGCCGGTGCACGCGCGGGGACAGCACCGACTCCAGCCACCAACCGAGCTTGCCGACGAGCCGCCCGGCAACCGGCCACTGTTCGCGGTGGCCGTGGTGCACCAGCACGGTGACCGGCGCGCCCGCGGCGACCGTCGCGAAGAAGGGGATGCCGTTCTGGGTGTCGATGACGGCGTCGGGGCGCACACCACGAAGCGGGCCAAGCCCGATCCGGCCGAGCGTGATCGCTGCGAGCGCGGCTGGGTAGACGGAGAACCGGCCCCCGCCGCGGCTGATTCGCACGCCGTCGACGATCTCGCGGCGCGGCGCCCCCGGATATCCGGCGGTACGCAGCGTGACCCGAACCCCTGCCGCGGCCAGATGCGCACCAACTTGTTGCAGGTACCGCTCGCTGCCGCCGCCCTGAGGATGCCCGGTGTCGCGCCAGCACAAGAGCAGCACTTCGCGCACGACGGGCCTCTTTCGGATCTGATGAAACGTTCGGCCCAGGGTAGCTACTACTCGCAGGTACGCGGCAAGGACATGCCCTTTTCTGCCGATCGCTAGGGTGTCATGCCGTGCCTTTGCGATTTGGTCGCTCCGCAGGCTCCGCGCCTGCGACAAGCGTCACTGCTCGATTCCGGCGCCGCGCGACGCTGGGACGCTCGGTGCGGCTGCTGCGTACCTTCCCGCACGAGCAGACCGATCCGGCACTGTTCTACGGCTCGCTGGCCACCGACACGGCAGCCATGATCGGCGACCTGTACGCCGCCGCGACCGGGCGCGACCTGACCGGTACCACTGTGCTGGATGTCGGCGGCGGGCCCGGCTACTTTGCGGACGAGTTCGCCGCGCGCGGCGCCCGGTATGTGCCGGTCGAGCCGGATGCCGGCGAAATGCATGCCGCCGGACTCGCCGTGCCCGGTTCGATCCGCGGTTCAGGCACCGCGCTGCCCTTCCGAAACGACGCGGTTGACGTGTGCTTCTCCTCCAATGTCGCCGAACACGTCGCCGATCCCTGGGATATGGCCTCGGAGATGCTTCGCGTGACCCGCCCTGGTGGGTTGATGGTGCTGTCCTACACCGTGTGGCTCGGGCCGTTCGGCGGGCACGAGACAGGCCCGTGGCACTACCTGGGCGGTGAGCGTGCTGCCCGGCGCTACCGGCGCAAGCACGGACGTGAGCCGAAGAATCGATTCGGGGAGTCACTGTTCCCGATCCGGGCCGGTGACGGCCTGCTCTGGGCGCGCGCCGTTTCGAAGGATCCCGGGGTTACGGCCGAACTGCTCGCCTCCTTCCCTCGCTACCACCCGCGCTGGGCGTGGTGGATCACGGCCATCCCGGGCCTGCGCGAGGTTGGGGTCAGCAATCTGGTGTTGGTGCTCCGCCGCACAGCCTGAGCCGTGACCGACAGACTCGAACGATGGCCTCGCTTCTCCGTAGCGGGGGATTGACACCCGCGGCGCTCCATTGGCGCGGTTCGCTCGTCGGCTCGCGCGGCGCGTGAGGCGGCCGAGCCGGTCGCGTAGCAAAATCAGGGGCATGACGGCGCTTGCGATCGATATCGGTGCCAGCAAGATCGTCGCGTGCCACGTCGGTCCGGACGGCACGACAGGCGAAGCGCGATCCGTTCGAACGCCGACCTCGGGCGTATGGCAGGCCTGCGTCACGCTCCTGGAGTCGCTGGGGCGCGGTGAACAGACCGAGGCGCTCGGCATATCCGTTCCAGGCCCGCTTGATGACGGCATCGCGGCGCCGATCAACATCCCGGAGTGGGCGGACGGCTTCGCTGTCGACAAGGCAGCTCGCGACCAGTTCCCGGCGGCCCGGATCGAACTGGCGATGGACGGCCAGTGCGCGGCGCTCGGCGAGTACGCGTTCGGTTCGGCGCGTGGGACCACCGACCTGCTCGGGGTCGTCGTGTCCTCCGGCGTCGGCGGCGGGATAGTTCGCCATGGCCGGGTGGTGCTTGGCCGCACCGGCAATGCCGGCCACATCGGCCACATCCCGGTCCCGGGCGGTACCGAAGCCTGCGCCTGCGGTGGCATCGGCTGTCTGGAGACCGTGGCGAGCGGTCCGGCGGCAGTGCGGTGGGCCCAGGCCCAGGGCTGGCCCGGTACGTCCGGAGCGGAACTCGCCGGCGCCGCACAAGCGGGCGACGAGTACGCGATCGCCGCCCTGGACCGGGCCGGAACGGCGTTGGGCACCGTTCTGGCCGGGGCGGCAGCGCTACTCGACGTCGACCTCGTGACGATCGGCGGCGGCTTCGCCCAATCCGGACCGCCGCTATGGGAACCGCTGCAGGCCGCGCTCGCCCGGCACAGCGGCCTGCGATATCTGTCCGGCGTGGCCGTCCTGCCCGGGCAACTGGGTGCCCGGGCGAGCCTCGCGGGCGCGGTGGCGCTGGTCGACGACGGTTACCGGCCCTGGCCGAATTGAAACGCGTTCGCATGCGCCCTCCGGGCCGACTCGTGCAAGCTGGGCTTGCGTACACCCTTCCTCAGCTCCGGCGTTTTCTGTAACGTGTTCTACATTGTGACCACGCCACCGACGCCGTTCACGAAAGAGGAGATATGAAGGATTTCGACAAGCTCTACATCGGCGGTCAGTGGGTCGCACCATCGACCGACGAGACGCTCGACGTGTACTCCCCGGCAACGGGTGAGCGCGTCGGCCGAGTGCCGGTCGCCGGCCCCGCCGACATCGACGCCGCGGTGGCCGCCGCCCGCACTGCGTTCGAGTCCGGCCCGTGGTCGCAGACCACCCCGCAGCAGCGCGCCGAGATCATCGGCAAGGCAGCGAAGCTCATCGAGGAGCGCGCGGAGGAGATCGTTTCGACGCTGAGCGCCGAAATGGGCGCACCGGCGCCGGCCGCCGCCATGATGCAGCACACCCCGACGCTGGCAGCGCTGAACTACTTTGCCGGACTTGCGGATTCGTTCCCGTGGGAAGAGAAGCGCATCGGCGCCTTTGGCGAGTCGGTGGTCCTGCGTGAGCCGGTCGGCGTCGTCGGCGCGGTCATCGCGTGGAACGTGCCGCTGTTCCTGATGGCGAACAAGCTCGGTCCTGCGCTGCTCGCCGGTTGTACCGTCGTGATCAAGCCCGCCCCGGAAACCCCGCTTACCTGCAACGTCGTTGCCGACCTCTTCGCCGAGGCCGGCCTGCCCGAGGGCGTGCTCTCGGTCCTCCCCGGTGGCGCCGAGACCGGCGAGTACCTCGTGTCGCACCCCGATGTCGACAAGGTGACCTTCACCGGCAGCACCCCGGTCGGCCGCAAGATCGGCGAGATCGCCGCGAGCCAGTTCAAGCGCTGCTCGCTCGAGCTCGGCGGCAAGTCCGCCGCGATCCTCCTCGAGGACATGGACATCGCCTCCACCATGCCGATGCTGGTGATGTCCGGGATCATGAACACCGGTCAGGCCTGCGTCGGCCAGACCCGTGTCCTCGCGCCGCGTTCGCGCTACGACGAGATCCTCGAGGCCATGGTCGCCACCCTCGGTTTCATGCCCGTGGGCATGCCGGACGACCCGAATGCGCAGCTCGGCCCGCTGATCACCGAGAAGCAGCGCGATCGTGTCGAGGGCTACATCGCCAAGGGCATCGAGGAAGGTGCGCGCCTGGTTGTCGGCGGCGGCCGCCCCGAGGGCCTGGATACCGGCTGGTTCGTCGAGCCGACGATCTTCGCCGATGTGGACAACTCGATGACCATCGCGCGGGAGGAAATCTTCGGCCCGGTCATCTGCGTGATTCCTTACGACTCGGTGGACGAGGCGATCAAGATCGCCAACGACTCCGACTACGGCCTCGCGGGCTCGGTGTACACCACCGACATCCCCAAGGGCATCGAGATCGCCAAGCAGATCCGCACCGGTACGTACGCGATCAACTGGTACGCCTTCGACCCCGGCTCGCCCTTCGGCGGCTACAAGCAGTCCGGTGTCGGCCGTGAGAACGGACCCGAAGGCGTCGAGTCGTTCTGCGAGACAAAGTCGGTGCTGATGCCGCTCGGTTACACCAGCTGACTTCTTTCCCCCTCACCCGGTAACGCCGCGGTACCCACGCAATAGGGTGCCGCGGCGTTACCGTCTGCGCATGGCTGCCGAGGAAAGCACGATCACGGTGGTGCTGGCTTTCGCCGCGAATGCGGCGATCGCGTTGGCGAAAAGCGCAGCAGCGGCCATCACCGGTTCGGCATCGATGGTCGCCGAGGCGGCGCACTCATGGGCTGATACCGGCAACGAGGTGCTGTTGCTGATCGCCGACCGGAGATCGCGCATCGAGCCCAGCTCCGAGCACCCGCTCGGGTTCGGGCGCGAGGCCTACATCTGGTCGATGTTCGCCGCGCTCGGCCTCTTCGCGGTCGGTGCGGGCGTGTCCATCACGCACGGCGTTCAGGAACTGCTCGATCCCGAGCCGGCGAGTGATTTCGGGGTTGCCTACGCGGTGCTCGCGATTTCGGCTGTGCTGGAAGCGATCTCATTTCGGCAGGCCAGCGGGCAATTGCGCAAAGAGGCGTCGGCAATCGACCGGACGCTGCTCGAACACACATTCCATACCTCGGATCCCACAACGCGCGCAGTGTTCGCCGAAGACTTCGGCGCGCTCGTTGGACTGGCGATCGCCTTCGTCGGCGTCCTGCTGCACCAACTCACCGGATCACCGATTCCCGACGCGCTCGGCTCAATCGCGGTGGGCATTCTGCTCGGCGTCATCGCAATTATCCTGGTCGACCGCAACCGCCGCTTCCTCATCGGCGAGGACGCGCCAGCGCTGCGGGCGGGAATGCTGGAGCTGCTGCTCAATCAACCGGAGGTAGAGCGCGTGACGTTCCTGCGGCTCGAGTACCTCGGGCCGCGCCGGGTGTATCTGACAGCGAATGTCGATCTCGTCGGTGACGCCGCAGAGTCGTCCGTCGCCGAGGCGCTGCGTGCGGTGAAGCTGCGTGTGCAGGAGAACCAGCACGTCGTCCTGGCCGTCCTCGGCCTGTCCACCCAGGAGGACGTCACCATCACCGAATAGCCCCGGGCATTTCCGATCCGACTTCTCGAAATCGAGACCGCGCGGGGGTTTCTCCATAGACTTGCGGCGTCCGAGTCGACCGCTCGAAAACGGAGTGCGATATGCCCCGAACGCTGCAAGTTGACGACATCGGCCCCGTGGATGTGGCCGTAATTCTTTTCGAGGGAAACAATTTCACGGGCGAGGTAGCGCCCGCCCTGTTGGACCTGCAGCAATCCGGGATCGTGCACTACATCGACCTGGCCTTCGTCTCGAAGGGCGAAGACGGTTCGGTGGTGGGTATCGAGATCGAGGACTCACCGGTGAGCAGTGCGTTCGCCGGCCTCGCCGATGACAGCCTCGACCTGCTCAGCGCCGACGACCTCGCCGAGATCGGCGAAGGCCTCGACCCGAACTCGTCCGCACTGGTGATCGTGTGGGCGAACCTCTGGGTCACCAGGCTCGCCAAGGCCATCCGCGGCGCGAACGGCGAGGTGCTGTTCCAGGAGCGGATCCCGCGCGAGGTGGTTGAGGCGGCGGTCGCCGCGCTGAACAACGCCTAATCCGTCCCGGGTCGCTCGGGCCCCGCATCCGGTCATTCCAACCCGGTGCGGGGCCCAGCTATCCTGCTGAAATGCCTCGCTACGAGTACCGCTGCCGCTCCTGCGGCGATACGTTCGACCTCACCCGCCCGATGGCCGAGTCCTCCGACCCAGCCACTTGCCCGAGCGGGCACGACGACACCGTCAAGCTGCTGACCACGTTCAGCGTGGGCGGATCGAGCAACTCGGGTGCGACGCCGAACGTTGTGCAGGCGCCGCCGATGGCCGGTGGGGGTTGCTGCGGTGGGGGCGGGTGCTGCTGAGCGTCGCGCTCGGCAGTTCGTAATCGAACGCGCCGCATTCCACCCGGACAAACAAAAAAGGAAGGCGAGCAATCGCTCCCTTCCACCTTCAATCTATACCCGACCCGGGGCCTTGCGGCAAGGCCCCTTTCATGGTGCACAATCGTCGACCTAAGCCATTGACCAGCGGGAATAGGGCTGTCCACTGTGCCCGAAATTGGGTGCGGTGGCCCCGCATGGTCCACGACCGAAGGTCGTGAGGTGGTCGTCGAGCCCAGGAAAGTGAGGGGCATGTGACCAGTCGGGACTACGAAGAAGACCTGGCGTCCGAGCGCGAATACGTGGCAGGACTGTACGCGCGGCTCGATGACGAGCGGGCGCAGGCGAAGGGCCGCTACAAGTCGGCACTAATGGGCAACCGCGACAGGCTCGTCGATCGAGATGTCGAGGTGCGGGCGCTCGCGCGCGAGGTGAAGCGGCTGGACGTGGCCGATAACGGGCTGTGCTTCGGCCGGTTGGATAACAGCTCGGGCGAGCCCTCGTATATCGGTCGCATCGGCCTGTTCGACGAGAGGAACGAGTTCGAGCCGCTGTTGTTGGACTGGCGCGCCCCAGCGGCGCGCGCGTTCTACACCGCCACCGCCGTCAATCCGGAGGACATGCACCGACGCCGGCAGTTCCACGCCCGGGGGCGCCGCCTGGTCGATTTCACCGACGAGATCCTCGGTCGCCCGGACGCAGACGAGACAGAAGGCCGCGGCGATTCGGCACTCCTCGCGGCGGTCAATGCGCCGCGCGGCGACGGAATGCGCGATATCGTCGCGACCATCCAGGCCGAGCAGGACGCGATTATCCGGCACGATCATCCGGGTGTGCTCGTCATCGAGGGCGGCCCGGGCACCGGAAAGACGGTGGTGGCGTTGCACCGCGTCGCCTACCTGCTTTACACGCAGCGGGAGCGGATCGAGCGGCATGGGGTCCTCGTCGTCGGGCCGAATCCTGCTTTTCTGCAGCACATCTCGCGCGTGCTGCCGTCGCTCGGCGAATCGAACGTGGTGTTCATGACCACTGGCGATTTCGTGCCAGGCCTGCAGGTTACGGCCGAGGACACACCGGAGGCAGCGCGGATCAAGGGCTCCCTGCGCATGCTCGAGGTCCTCGCGGCGGCCATCGCGGACCGGCAGCGCCGACCGAGCGCCCCGATATCAATCGACCTCGCGGATGTGCAGGTGCGGATCGATTCGGAGACCGCCGAGTGGGCCATCCAAGAGGCGCGCGACAGCAAACTGCCGCACAACGAGGCGCGTGCGGTGTTCCAGGAGATCGTCACCTATGTCCTGACCGAGCGCGCGATCGGCCGAATTGGCAAGGGCTGGTTGACGCGTAAGGACCGTGACGCGTGGGAGGACCTGCGGAAGAATCTTGTCGCGGAGCTCGCGGAGAACGAGCAGTTCGCATCGGCGATGGACGATCTGTGGCCGATACTGAGGCCGGAAATGCTACTGGCACAGCTCTACTCGTCGCGCGAGCGTCTGGCTGCCGTGTGCGCCGACCCGGTGCTTTTCCGTGCAGACGGCGACGCCTGGACTGTCTCGGATGTCGCATTGCTCGATGAACTGGTCGACCTGCTCGGCCGAGACAAGGCCAAGGAGGAGGCCGCCGATCAAGCCGCCGAACGGGAGCGGAAAGCCGAGGCCGAGTACGCGACGGGCGTGCTGGATCTCCTTGTCGACCGGTCGGACCACATGGACGATGAGGACCACCTGTTCGCCACCGACATGCTCTATGGCGAGGACCTGGCCGAGCGCTTCGTCGAACGCGACACCCGCGAACTCGCCGAACGCGCAGCCGCGGACCGCGATTGGACCTATCGGCACATCGTCGTCGACGAGGCCCAGGAACTATCCGAAATGGATTGGCGGGTGCTGATGCGGCGTTGTCCCGGGCGCTCCTTCACGGTGGTCGGCGACCTCGCCCAACGCCGTTCCGCCGCGGGCGCGACATCGTGGACCACGATGCTCGACCCTTACGCCTCAGAACGGTGGGTCTTCCGGTCACTCTCGGTGAACTACCGAACGCCGGCGGAGATCATGGGTGTCGCAGCCGCGGTGCTCGCCGAGTTCGCACCGGGCGTCGTGCCGCCGGACTCGGTGCGCTCGTGCGGCGTCGCACCATGGTCGCGCCACGTCGTGGGCGACGAATTAGACTCTGCCATAGCAGAATTCGTCGAGGACGAGGCGAATCGTGAAGGCACCAGCGTTGTGATCGGTCCACCCGGTGTGCCGGGCACGGTGCCCGCATCCGAGACCAAGGGGCTCGAGTTCGACGCCGTTCTGGTGGTGGAACCGGAACGCATTCTCGCGGACGGTCCACGCGGTGCGGCCGAACTGTACGTCGCCCTTACCCGAGCGACTCAGCGGCTCGGCGTCCTGCATCTGGGACCGTTGCCGCAGGCGCTCGCCGGGCTCAGTGAAATGGCGACGGCCAGCAGCTGAACACGGCGTGAGACAGGCCCCCGATCGGAACCGATCGGGGGCCTGTCGTACACGACTGCTGCTACTCGTAGAGCCCGTCCGGGTTCATAAGCTGAAAAGTCGTGAGCGCGGCGAGGCCGAGGCGCAGAAGTTGGGCTGCAGTCTGGGCGAGGCTGGCCCCCGCGATGAGCATCCCGTCGTCAAAGGCAGCTTGGTCCATGGTTACGGGAGCTTCCAGGGTGCCGTCCTCCAGGGAGGCTTGAACTGGCTCCAGAGCGATGGGAGCTTGCTGCAGCACCCAGTCCTGGCAATTCCGGGTTTCGAGGGTCTCTCCCTCGACAATCTCTATGCGGCCACCGCGACTATTGCTGCCCATGACGCGGGTGAAACCGCCCGCCCGATGGATCGACCATCGGCAGGGGGTTTCGTGGTCCAGGGAGCCTTCGGTGCGGTAGGTGCCTGGGAGGAGCTGCGCGGACTCGGCGCTTCCAGCCGCATAGGAACCGTTGCCACCCGCTGAGGCCTGCGGCGTCGCATTGGCCGCGCCCACGCCGATCAACCCTGCAAGTGTCGTCGCAACGATCACGACGCCGATCCGCGCACAGTTCCTCATATGTTCCCTTCCAGGTTCCATAAACCCACACCGCGTCCAGCGATGCGCCATGCGCTCCCGGCTACGCCGACAGCTAGGGAGTGCCGGGAATTACGCGGCCGATAATCGAGCCAGCGGAACCGGTTCCGAGATCGGCGGTGGCAGCCGCACCGCCGCCGCCAAAGACACCAGAACCCGTACCGAAATCGTCGCCTCCGCCAGCAGAACCCGAACCGAACATCAAAGCCATCGCCGATGCCACACTCAAAGCGGCAGTGGAACCGGTACTGGAACCGGTCTCGAGGGCGAAACCGTTTCCGGTCCACAAGGAGGCGGCGATAATCGAGGCGAGGCTGGAACCGACTAGGGCACTACCGGTCCCGGCGAAACCCAAGCTCGCGAGGATCATCGACATCGTGGCCTCGTTCGGACCGGTGTCAAGCACCCAGGACGCGCAGTTCCGCGTATCGAGACGCTCGCCGTCGGCAATGGCGATACGGGCGCTCTCGATCGACTTTCCTTCGGTACGGATGCGGCCGTCCGAAGTGCGGATCTCCCACTCGCACGGAAACTCCCCGTCTACCGGGCCCTTCGTGCTGTAAAGCCCCGGGAGCATCTGGGCTGAGTCGATACTTCCGACCGCGTATGTACCCTCTCCGGCCACATTCGACAGCGGCACCGCATTGGCCGCACCCGCGCCCATCAACCCGGCCAACGTCGCCGCAACTGTCACGACGCCGATGCGCGCGCGGTGCATCATTTGTTCCCTTTCGACACACTTCTGCCGGCCCAATCCGGGTCCAGCGATCCCGTGAACCACAGCACCAACGAAGCCGCTCATGCGCACTTCGAACCATCCTACGAAATCGTTACAGTACAGCGGCGCAACCGTTATCGATTACGGGGCGCGCAGCTGAAAGGGCCCCCGATCCAACTGGATCGGGGGCCCTTCGACAGTCTCTGCGGCGAACTACGCCAGACGCTCCTTGAGTGCCTCGAACTCGTCGCGGACGCTCGTCGGGAGCTTGTCACCGATGAACTCGAACCACTCCTCGATGAGCGGAATCTCTTCCTTCCACTCATCGACGTTCACCGCGAGCGCCTCGTTGACGTCGGCGATGGCGACATCGAGGCCTTCGAGGTCGAGGTTGGCCGCAGTCGGGACGTAGCCGACAGCCGTGGACTCGGCCTCACCCTTGCCCTCGATGCGGTTGACGACCCACTCCAGCACGCGCGAGTTCTCACCGAAGCCCGGCCACAGGAAGCGACCGTCCTCTCCGCGACGGAACCAGTTGACGTAGAAGATCTTCGGAAGCTTCGTCGCATCGGCGTTCTTGCCGATGTTGCTCCAGTGGCCGATGTAGTCGCCCACGTTGTAGCCCAAGAACGGAAGCATGGCCATCGGGTCGCGGCGGACGCTGCCGACCTTGCCCTCGGCGGCGGCGGTCTGCTCGGAGGCCATGGTCGCACCCATGAACACGCCGTGGTCCCAGTTGAAGGACTCGGTCACCAGCGGGACGGTGGTCTTGCGACGGGCACCGAACAGAATCGCCGAGATCGGCACACCCTGCGGGTCGTCCCACTCGGGAGCGAGGATCGGGCACTGCTCCATCGGGGTGCAGTAACGCGAGTTCGGGTGCGCGGCCTTTTCGTCCGACTCGCGCAGGTCCCAGTCGCGACCCTTCCAGTCGATCAGGTGGTCGGGCTCGCCCTCGAGACCCTCCCACCAGACGTCGTTGTCGTCGGTCAGCGCGACGTTGGTGTAGACCGTGTTGCCGGCCTCGACCGTCTTCATGGCATTCGGGTTCGACGACCAGTTGGTGCCGGGCGCGACACCGAAGAAGCCGTTCTCCGGGTTGACGGCGTAAAGCTGGCCGTCCTTGCCGAAGCGCATCCAGGCGATGTCGTCACCGAGGGTCTCGGCGCGCCAGCCCGGGATGGTCGGCTGGATCATCGCGAGGTTGGTCTTGCCACAGGCCGACGGGAATGCCGCAGCGACGTAGTAGTTCTTGTTCTCCGGCGAGATCAGCTTGAGGATCAGCATGTGCTCGGCGAGCCAGCCCTCGTCGTGCGCCATCGCCGAGGCGATACGCAGCGAGTAGCACTTCTTACCGAGCAGCGCGTTGCCGCCGTAACCGGAGCCATAGCTCCAGATCTCCCGGTCCTCCGGGAAGTGGGTGATGTACTTCGTGTCGTTGCACGGCCACGGCACATCCGCCTCGCCCTCGGCCAGCGGCGCACCCAGCGAGTGCAGCGCCTTCACAAAGGGGCGGTCGGTGCCGAGCACGTCGAGCGCCTTCTGGCCCATGCGGGTCATGACGCGCATGGAGACGACGACATATTCGGAGTCGGTGAGCTCGACACCGAGCTTCGGGTCCTCGGCGCCGAGCGGGCCCATGCAGAACGGAACGACGTACATCGTCCGGCCGCGCATGCAGCCGCGGTAGAGCTCCGTCATGGTCGCGCGCATCTCGGCCGGGTCGACCCAGTTGTTCGTGGGGCCGGCATCCTCCTGCTCGCGCGAGCAGATGTAGGTGCGGGACTCGACACGCGCAACGTCGCTCGGGTCGGACAGCGCGAGGAACGAGTTCGGCTTCTTCTTCTCGTCCAGCTTGCGGAAGGTGCCCGCCTCGACCAGCTTGGTGGTCAGACGGTCCCATTCCTCGTCGGAGCCATCGGCCCACACGACGCGCTCCGGCTGTGTCAGCTCGGCTACCTCGCGCACCCAAGCGAGCAACTCGCTGTGCTGGGTCGGCGGCTTACCGTCGGTTCCGCTGATACCCGGAATGGTCGCTGAGGTCATCGAACTCTCCTGGATGTGGGTTGGCCCGATAGAAGTTGCAGCTCACGTATGCGAGCGCTCCCGACGAGTGTTCCCCAAGGTCTCGTTGGCTACTCGTTCGGGTGCATCGGAGCATAGCGATGCATCACGGGCAGAGTGCCTTCTTTGCTTTTCCACAGACTAACCCGGTGGCGGCTCGCACGCCGCCGGGGGTAGTGCGCGATTTCTCACATACCCGCAGCAAGGGGACCCAATTGTGCCGGTCGCCACTACTCGCCGACCCTACCGTGGTTGATCTCGGTCCAGCCATCCACTCCGTCGGCACCGACCTCGTATCGCCAGGATGCAAAAACGCCGTCGTCGTCCACTGCGGTGAGCTCGTCCGCCAACCCGTCGAGATCGGTGTCGGTGACCACCAAGAGCGAGTCGCCGTCCGACAGCGTGGCGGTATCGAGCACGCCATCACCGTCGAGGTCGATCGTGGGGTGTTGCAGATCCACTGCACCTAGGTCACCGAGCTCCGAGGTGGCGTCGATGCCGGACAACTCGGTCAGCGAGAACGCATCTGACGTGACCACCGTGGCTCCTCGAGTGCGCTGGATTGCTGTTTGCTCGGATTGCAGGACGCGGTACCGCCAGCCCTGCGGACATGGTTCGCCTTGATGTCTATAGACGCACGGCGTCGCGCTCGGGTTCCTTCCCTGCCGAAATCGCACGAAGCCCCTCCTCGACCGCGGCCAGGTCACGCCGGCAGGACGCCATCCGCCCGGACCGCGCGCTGCCAAGCCGCCGGATCTCCGCGTCGATCGCCCCGACCTCCACGTCGACGAGTGCGGCGCGCTCACCGGCCCGGCGCACGATGTCCTCCGCGACCAGCGCCTCGGCCTCGACGAGCGCACTCACCATCCGCTGCTCGAGCTGCGCCTTCACCTCGACGAGCGCCTCAGCGGCCCACTGCCGCAGCTGCGCCCGCTCGGCCACCTGCGCGCGGGAGCGGGTGAACCACCACGCCGCACCCGCGCCGAGCACGAGCGTGAGCGGGATGGTGAGCGCATCGAGCGCCGGGATCATGGTCAGCGGAGCGACTGCGAGACGGCCGAGGCCCACACCCGCGGACGCACCCAGAGCAATCGTGAGCCGACTCTCCACCGTGTGCCGCGCTCGCGGTGGTGGCGGACCGACGCGCGGCGAGCCACCGGCAGGACCCCACAGCCCATCCGCAGCAGCGTTTGCGACCCGGCGTGCGAGTTGCGCGATCCGCGCCGTTGTCCAGGCGTCGAGACGTTCGGTGAGCTCGGCGACCGCACTGTCGAGATAGCTCGCGAGGTCGGCCAATTCGCGAGGAGCGGCGTCATCCACCCGGGCACGCACAACGCCGTTCAGCGCGCGGACCTGGGCACCGACCTCGTGCACCACGTCGACGCGGGCTAGTTGTACCTGGCTGCGCAGTGCGGCGACGGCCTCGGTCCGGCCGCCATCCCGACTCGCGAGCAGTCGTGCGCGCTCCGCCCGCGGCTGTGTGATGTCGTCGCCATCGCCGAGCGACCGGACCATCGCCCGAATACTGTCGGCGGCCTGGTCGGCGACCGTTCTGGTCAGGTCCCGGTGGTGGTCCGACCGCGCTCGCTGCGCATCGGAGGGCAGCGCCGCCGCCAGCTGCCTGGCCAGTCCCGGGACGCCCGACGCGGCGAGCACGCGCATCCGCACGCCGGAGTCCGTGTCGGCGAGTGCGATTCGCGCGGTGGCCGCAAGCCGAGCCGACACCGGCACGATGACCTGCGGCCCGCCGAACTGCGCACCGAGCGCTTGCATGTTCGCACCGCGGACGACTGCCCAGTCCTCGTGGACATCGATCTTGTTGAGCGCGAACACCACTCGGCGACCAGGCGTGCGAGGGACGTCCAACGGGGCCTTCGCCGGCGCTGCGGCATCGAGCACGACGAGCAGCACGCCGGAATCATCCGGACTGCCGGATAGATCGAGTTCGGGCGAGTACGCGACCAGCTCGGCGATGAGCTCGGACTTGCCGGCTCCCACTTCTCCGACCACGGCGATCCGACGTGGATCCCAGCGGCCGTCGGTGACCGCGGCGAGTCGCCGCCAGCCGTCCGGCTGCCAGCGCGAGAGCACATCGGCGAACTCCGACGGCGGATCCGTGGCCTGGGGAACACCGCATTCGAGGGCGCTCACCGGCAACCACCGAGCCGGCCCGCGACAGGACCGTCGAGGAAGGTCTCCACTTCGGCGGCGGCAGCGGGGTGATCGGGTATCGCGCGGGCCGCTATGCGTTGGAGTTCGTCGATCAGTAGTGCGCCTCGCGATGTCCGCACTTCGGACACACGAGCGCTCAGTGCCGCGGCGACACCGTCGACGCCCGAGGCGACAAGAAGCAGGTCCCGCAGACCTTCCGCATCGAGGCTCGGGTTGGCCGCAAGACCGGCGACAGCGAGGCGGATTCCTGCCATTGGCCAGCGTGCGAGCAGTTCGCGGCGGTCCGCGGCCGGCACCGGCACCTGCGCGGCTACGAACAGTTCGGCCGAGAGCATCAGCGTGGGGTCGGTCGCCACCGCGAGCGCCTGCAGGGTTTCGAGCTCGGCCGACTGGATGTCATTGCGCTGTACGGCAACTGCGAGCGAGGCAATCATCGGCACGACGCGGTGGCCGGTTGCCGCCGCCAGCTGTGCACAGATCTCCTGCGGATCCGCATCGATCGTGTCGGCCTTGTTCAGCACAACGACCGAGGCTCGGTCGAGGGTGGCAATCGTGGATTCCGCGTCCGGCTGCACAGGCCAGACCTCGACATGGACCACGACATCTGCGGCGAGGGTGCTGTCCTCGCTGCTTGCGGCGGGAAGTCCGAGCGCTGCGCGCACCCTGGATTTCCCGACGCCGTAGCGTCCGGCGACGCCGACCTGCACCGGCGATCGCCAGAACGCGAGCGCAAGGTCGAGGGCGTCGGCGACCCGCGGTGCCCCCGATCGGCGCACCGCGTCCACCACACGCTCCAACTCGGCCGACTCCGGCACGGCGTCACCCCCTTCGACCGGCGATTCTTGCAAACTCGGCCGACAACTGGCGCGAGAGTGCTTGACCTCGACCATGGTTCAGGTTGGAACCTGTTGCAATGGACGCCATCGTGATCCGCGAATTCGGTCCCGCGCAGAACCTGCACCTCGAGTCGGTGCCCGATCCCGTACCCGGGCCCGACGCGGTCCGGATCGCGGTCGCCGCGAGCGGGGTGCACGTCATCGACACCCGTATCCGCGCGGGCATGCGGCTCGGACCGTTTCCGCTGCCCGACCTGCCGTATATCCCGGGGCGAGAGGTGGTTGGCACGGTCGAGGCGGTGGGGTCGCAGGCTGATGAACACCTGATCGGCGCCCACGTCGCGGTATCGCTGGGCAACGCCAACGGCGGGTACGCCGGTCTGGCCATCGCACCCGCGACCGATCTGCACGTGATCGACAGCGGTCTGGACCCCGCAACCGCGATCACCATGGTCGGCACCGGGCGCACCGCCGTCGGCCTACTCGAGGGCGCGGCCCTGCGCCCTGGTGAGACGGTGCTGATCACCGCTGCGGCCGGCGGGGTCGGTTCGATGCTGGTGCAGGGCGCGCGCCGGGCCGGTGCCCGCGTCGTCGCCCTGGCCGGCGGACCCGCGAAGGTCGCACTTGCCCGGGAGAACGGGGCCGATCTCGCTGTGGATTACCTCGATCCCGGGTGGCCGTCGATCGTGCGCGATGCGGGCGCGGCCCCGACGGTGTTGTTCGATGCCGTCGGCGGGGCCATCGCCGACACCGCGATCGACCTACTCGCGACTCCGGCGAGGGTGGTGTCGTACGGGAATGTCGCAGGCAATGCCGCCGCGACCGATGCCGAGCTCGCGGCCCGCGGTATCGCCCGCGGCACCGGCCTGGGACCGGCCGGAGGATTCACACCCGACAACATCTGGCGCTGGGCGGCGGAGGCACTCGCACTGGCCGCGAATGGCGAACTCACCGCGTCGACGACCCGGTTTGCGCTGGCCGACGCCGCGGCCGCACATATCCGGATGGAGAACCGGGAGACGGTCGGCAAGGTTGTGCTGGACGTCGCATGACACCACGCTCCCGATCCGTCACTTTCGTCCCTTCCGTTACGCATCCGCTGGCATGCGTGACAATGGACGGGTGAACGACGCGGAACAGGCCTCCCCCCAAGCTCGGGAGCACAATGCCCGGCTTTACCCGAGGGTGACGAGTTTCCGTTCCCGTCGTGGCGCTTTGACGCCTACCCAGCAGCAGGCTTGGGACCGCACATGGCCGCAGGTAGGCACAGACGTCGGCGACGATTTGCTCGACGCCGACACCTGGTTCGGGCGCACCGCTCCACTCGTAATCGAGATCGGCTGCGGAACTGGCACGGCCACTGCGGACATGGCTGTCGCCGAGCCTGAGATCAACCTCATCGGGGTCGAGGTGTACCGCCCCGGTCTCGCGCAGCTCGTTCAGCGCATCGAGCGCGACGAAATCGGAAACATTCGGCTCGTTCGCGGCGATGCCGTGGACGTGCTCGAAAATATGATTGCTCCCGAGTCGCTGACCGGCGTCCGGGTGTTCTTTCCGGACCCGTGGCCCAAGGCTCGGCACCACAAGCGCCGCCTGCTCCAGCCGCGGACCGTCGCGCTGATCGCGAGCCGTCTCATGCCGGGGGGTGTGCTGCATGTTGCCACCGACCACGCCGAATACGCCGAGTTCATAGCCGAAGTCGGCAATGCCGACCCGCATCTGACCGCGCTCGATTGGGACTCCCCGATCAACCATGAGCGCCCGGTCACCAAGTTCGAGGGCAAGGCGCATCGCGCAGGCAGCGTTGTCACCGAGCTGATTTGGGGGAAGATCAAACCATGAGCGGAACCGTTGCTCTGCCCGATTCCGGCGTCGATAACGACGGCAGCGTGGATCTGGGCAGCAACCCCGGTGGAACCGGCCGAGTGCTGCTGGTCTGGGACGCCCCCAACCTCGACATGGGCCTCGGCGCGATCCTCGGTGGTCGCCCCACCGCCGCCTACCGGCCCCGTTTCGACGCGCTCGGACGCTGGCTGCTCGGCCGCACCGCGGAACTGTCCGTCGGCAGCGCACGCCCGGTCGAGCCCGAGGCGACCGTCTTCACCAACATCGCAACTGGCAGCGCCGACGTCGTCCGGCCATGGGTCGAGGCGCTGCGCAACGTCGGTTTCGCGGTGTTCGCCAAGCCCAAAATCGACGAGGACAGCGACGTCGACTCCGATATGCTGGCGCATATCGCGCTGCGCGCGGAGCAGGGACTGAGCGGTCTCGTCGTCGCGTCCGCCGACGGTCAGGCCTTCCGGGAGCCGCTGGAAGAGATCGCCGCCACGGGCGTCAGCGTCCAGGTGATCGGGTTCCGCGAGCACGCCAGCTGGGCGGTGACGTCCCAGTCTCTCGAGTTCATCGACCTCGAAGAGATTCCGGGCGTGTTCCGAGAACCGCTACCGCGAGTCAGCCTCGACTCGCTGCCCGACGAAGGTGCCTGGCTGCAACCGTTCCGCCCCCTCTCCGCCTTACTTGCAGGGCGTTCGGGGCAGGGAGTCGGCTAGTGTTCGATAGTTGGGGAAACATCGTCTACCGCTTCCGATTCGGTGTAATCGGCCTGATGGTTGCCGGGCTGCTCGCGCTCGGCGCCTACGGGCTCGGGCTCGAGAAGCACCTGAGCCAGAGCGGCTGGGACGACCCCGGCTCCGAATCGGCGCAGGCCGCCCGCCTGGCCGACGAGACGTATGGGCGCGACCATGGCTCCGATGTCGTCGTGCTCTATACCGCACCGCCCGGTAAGACTGTCGACGATCCGCAGTTCAGCGCCGCGATCGTCAACAATCTGAACAGCCTGCCGCGGGAGCACCCGGACCAGATCATCGGCGTCAACGTGTCGTACTGGAAGACCGAGACGGGCCAGCAGGCCCCGCTTGCGGACAAGACGAAGCAACATGCGTTCGCGACGGTCGGCATCAAGGGCGACAACGACACGGAACAGACCGAAAACTTTCGCGAGGTCCGCGACGCCTTCTATATCGACGGCATCGATGTGCAGCTCGCCGGTCTGCAACCAGTGGCAGGCACGCTGAACGACACCATGGCGCAGGACGTCCGGCGCATGGAGTTGCTCGCCATCCCCGCGGTCGCGGTGTTGCTGTTCTTCATCTTCGGCGGCTTGGTTGCCGCTGCACTGCCGCTCATCGTCGGCGGGCTCACCGTGGTCGGCGCCTGGGGCATCGTCCGCTTCATTACCGAATTCACCGAGGTCAACGCATTCGTCTCACCCGTGGTGTCGCTGATCGGCCTCGGCTTGGCGATCGACTACGGACTGTTCATCGTGAGTCGCTTCCGCGAAGAGATTGCGGAGGGCCACACGACCGGTGACGCCGTGCGCCGCTCGGTAATGACAGCAGGCCGCACCGTCGTGTTCTCGGCGACGATGATTGTCGCCAGCCTCGGCGGTCTGTTGATCTTCCCGCAGGGCTTCCTGAAGTCGGTGGCCTACGGCGCGATCGCGACGGTCAGCCTCGCCGCCCTCACCGCTGTGACCGTGCTGCCCGCGATTCTCGGCATCCTCGGCCCGCGCATCGACATGCTCGGCTTCAAGTGGCTGCGCAAGACCAAGACCGCCGAGGAAGTCGAGAGCGGTTTCTGGGGCCGCATCACCCGTCAGGTGATGAAGCACCCGTTGCGATACGCGATTCCGATCGTTGTCGGCCTGTTGCTCCTGATCATCCCGGTCAAGAACATCACCTTCGGTGGCATCAACGAGCGCTACCTACCACCGGACAACTCGACCCGACTTGCGCAGGAGGAGTTCGACCAACTCTTCCCGCTGCGTCCCACCGAGCCGATCAAACTGGTTGTCACCACAGAAAACTCACGCTCTGTTGGGCAGATCCGGCAGCAGGCCAACCAGGCCCCCGGGCTTGCGTCGGACTTCGTGCTACCGACATCACAGACGAAGGACAACGTCTGGATTCTGTCGGGGACGCTGGAGGAACGGAACAACGCGCAGCCAACGATCGACTATCTGCGATCGATGGCAGTACCGGCCGACGCCACGATGCTCGTCGGCGGCACACCGGCGATCGAACGCGACAGTATCGACGCGCTGCTCGACAAAATGCCGTGGATGGTCTTGCTCGTGTTGTTGGTGACAACGCTGCTGATGTTCCTGACGTTCGGATCGCTGGTTTTGCCGATCAAAGCCGCTTTGATGAGCGCACTGGGTCTCGGTGCGACGCTTGGCATTTTGACGTGGATATTTGTGGACGGTCATGGCGCGGGGATTCTCAACTTCACGCCGGAACCGATCATGGCACCGGTGTTGGTGTTGATCATCGCGATCATCTACGGCCTATCCACCGACTACGAGGTGTTCCTGCTCTCTCGCATGGTCGAGGCGAGAACCATGGGCGCGAGCACCACCGAGGCGATTCGGATCGGCACCGCGCACACCGGCCGGATCATCAGTGCGGCAGCGGTGATCCTGATCGTTGTGACCGGCGCGTTCGGCTTCTCCGAACTGGTGATGATGCAGTACATCGCGTACGGCATGATCGCGGCCCTGATCATCGACGCGACGCTCATCCGCATGTTCCTCGTGCCCTCGGTGATGAAACTGCTCGGCGACGACTGCTGGTGGGCACCCGCCTGGATGAAGCGAATCCAGGCGCGGATCGGGCTCGCGGAGCCGGTCCTGGTGACCGGCTACCTCCCGGACGATGTCGTCGACCTCACCCGCACTGCCGTTGCCGCAAAGCCGAAGCCGCCGCCCCGCCGCCGTCGCCGCAACGAGCCGGAG
This sequence comes from Aldersonia kunmingensis, assembly GCF_001646865.1. Lineage (GTDB taxonomy): Bacteria > Actinomycetota > Actinomycetes > Mycobacteriales > Mycobacteriaceae > Aldersonia > Aldersonia kunmingensis. The sequence continues at coordinate 47,827 of NZ_LRRB01000179.1, forward strand.
ATCCCCGCCGACGACACATCGACAGTGGCGTTCGCGGCGGTCGCGACGCTCACCGAGGAACGTCCCGCAGCGGAACAGCCGCCTGCCGAGCAGCAGTCCGACAATGCGGACGACGCTCCCACCGAGAAACATGCGCGGATTGAGCCGGAACCCACAGTCGAGCCGGAATCGCCGGCGCCGAAACGGTTCTCGCTGTTCGAGAAACCGCAGGGCCCTGCGCAGCCGCAGCAACGGCACCGCGCTGCGGAAAACATTCCGACCCCGCAGACGCCGGGTGCCGAGCCGACGCCGAGCGCCGAGCAGAGGCCGTCCGCCGAAGAAACGCCGGACGTGGACCCTCAGCCGCCCGTGCAGCAACAGCAGCAGCCGGCGAAGCGGCAGCAGTCGCTGTTCGAGAAGCCAGAGCCGCTGACCCGGCCGCATCAGCCCGCCATGGACGACACGCCAACTGTGCAAGCGCCGCGTGTCGAGCCTGAGCCGCCCGCAGACCAAGCACCACAAGCCGAGCAGTCGCGCGCCGAACAGCCGCGGTCCGAGCAGAAGCCGCTAACCCAGGCGCCTGCGACAGAGCAACGGGTATACGCCTTCCGCGGCATCAAGCCCGCCGACGAGGACGTCGAAAACTGGATCGCTGCGCCGGCGCCGGAAGAGAAGCGCAACGGCGACAGCGACGACGAACCGCACGGTCGGCATCAGCGGACGGATAAGAGCCTTAGCGTCTCGGATCTAATGCGACGCAAGGGGCGTTAGCCGAAGGCTCACTCGACGTCGGCGAACTGCTTCTCCATACGCTCGATGATCATGTCGTCGTAGGACCGCTCATTGAGGTACTCGGCCTCGAAGCCGTCCTCGATGTGCTCACCGGCAATGGCGCGCTCGGCGAGGCCGACGAGGCGCGCCTGAACTTCGGGATCGCGGTGCATCTCCGCGTGCTTCGCGGTGAGCAGTGCCATCACCGCCTCGATCGACTCGGCAGCCACCGACCAGTCCTCGCCGGTATACCGGCCCTTCCACACGCCGTCTTCGTTCGTGACAATCGCGCGCTGCTTGATGTGCAGTCTCGATGTTTCGCTCATCCAGTCCACCCCCCTTGACTGTTTTCTACCATCATTTCTCTCGAGGTGGCAAACATTCAGCTAATTTCAATTGGCTAACAGGTAGGCGGATCAGTGCATTGCCCGGCCCCAACCACCCATCATTCCGCGCAGCGCGGTGCCGAACGGATGCTTGGCGGTGAGCGAGCCGAACCGCACCCGGCCGCGCACGATGATGTGCAACGGACCGATCGGCGGGCCGGTGCGTACCTTGTTTGTCGCACTCGCACCGACGAGGTCGAGGCCGTTGACGTCGACGGTTGCCTCACTCGGAACGATGAGCGTCACGCTGCTGCAGAAATCGTCGACGACCATCTCCACCACCTGCGTCCGCATGACGGCTTCGGTGAAGTCGAGGGTCACGCTGGACAGCCGGCTGCTCAGGTGGAGCCGCGGCGCCACATGCCACGGCCCCTTGCGGGTGACGGTGGACATGCGCCCCCGAATGAGGTCACCGGAGTTGGTGGTCTGCGGCGGCTGCGATCCATAACGGGCCTGCGCGGGTTCGGCCGGCGCGTCCTCACCGACACGGCGCTCGTCGCCGGCGTAGCGCAGGCCGGGCAGGTCGAGCAGCACGGCGTTCAACTCGCCGCGCGTCTTCGCCGCGAGCGCGGTGTCCATCCGTTCGGTGAACTCGCCGAGCGACAGCATCCCTTGCCCGACCGCCCGCTGCAGCAACTGGCCGACATGCTCGCGTTCAGCGTCGGACACCCGAAATTCCCTCGCGTCCATGACTTCAGGATAGGGGCGCTGCCGGTGGTGACGCCCGGCCTCGATCCTCGGGCTCACCTGGCTTCACCGCGGACGAGCCTTCCGCGGCACTTTCGGCCTCGAGTTCCTCGTCGGGATCCCGCGCCATCAGCGAGCGAATCGCGGTGTTGAGCATTGCGACCAACGGGACAGCGACCAGTGCGCCCGGGATGCCGGCCAGCACGAGACCGACGGTGATGGACAGCACGACGGCGAGCGGGTGAATCCGCACCGCCCGGCCGAGCATGAGCGGCTGCAGCACATGCCCTTCCAGCTGCATGACGCCGACGATGATGCCCAGCACGATCAGCGCCGTCACGAAACCCTTGGTGACCAGCGCAATGAAAACCGCGATGAACCCGGTTAAGAAGGCACCGATGATCGGAATGAACGCACCGATGAAGATGAGGGACGCGAGCGGTAGCGCGAGCGGAACACCGAGGATCGCAAGTCCCGCACCGATACAGATGGCATCCACTGCGGCAACGGCAACGGTCGCCCGCACGAATCCGACCAGCGTGCCGAAGCCGAGAACGCCTGCGGTCCGAACCTTGGCCCGGGTCTGCATCGGAACGATCCTCGTGACGAACTCCCAGATCTGGGCGCCGCCGTAGAGGAAGAAGATCAGCGTGAACAGCGTGAGCAGAGCGCCGGTCGCGACCTCACCGATCACGGTGGCCGTGGTGAGCGCGCCGCTGGTCAACTCCTCCTGATTCGAATTGATCGCCTTCACGATCGAATCGCCCGCGCGGTGGATCTGGTCCTCGGACAGATTCAGCGGCGGTCCGGTGAGCCAGTCCTGAATCTCGCTGATGCTGTCGGTGAACTTCTCGCTGAGCTCGGGCAACCCCCGGATGAACTGATCGACGACGAAGGTCAGGACGCCCGCGACGATCCCCATCGTGACGACGATCGCGATGAGCACCGCGATCGAGCGCGGCACCCGCCGCCGATTCATCCAATCGACGGAAGGAACGAGCAGCGCGGAGATCATCAGCGCGATCGCGACAGGGATGATGACGGTGGACAGCCGCTCCAGGGCAAGTGCGAGACAAATCACCAATGCGAAGATCACGAGCAATCGCCAGGCCCACTCGGCCCCGACTCGTACCAGCGGATGTACCGAATCCGCAGGCGAGCGGCGTTCTGCGCCGCTGCCGGTCGCGTCAACGCTCACCCGCGCGAGCGTATCCGCAACCGCACGCTCCGTACGTGGATTGACTGTGCCGACCGCTAAATTGGTCTGCGTGTCGGCGCCACTAGAAGCGGTCAAACAGACCATCCAAACGCGCTGGCCTATCTATATGGCTTCGATGCTGTTGGCGAACGGCTTCGGCGCGGTGCTTTCCTACGCCTTCATCCGCTACGGCCTGCCGATTCCGCGCACGTCGGAGTACATCGAATACCGCGGCACCAACATGGTCGTGTTCATCCTGGTGCTCGCAGCGGGTGGGCTCATCAGCCTCGCTGTCTCGGCCTGGATGCTCAAACCGGTCGTCCGCTGGCAGTTGCGCGGCGGTGCACCGACCAAGCAGGAACAGATGGCGGCACTGCACGCGCCGCTGCGGCAGTCGATCGTCCACCTCATCCTCTGGGTGGTCGGCGGCGCGATCATCTCCGGGCAGATCATCGCGATCGAGCCGGAACTCGGCCTGGCCGTGGTCATCACAGTGGCGATGGCCGCGACCATTGTGTTCGGCTTCTCCTACATGCTCGGCGAACGCATCCTGCGCCCGGTCGCCGCGGACGCGCTCGCCTCAGGTGACTTCGACCGCACCCTCACCCCTGGCGTGGGCACCCGGATGGCACTGACGTGGGGCCTGGGCACGCTCGCACCGACCACCGGCATCGTGTTGCTGTGCGCCACGCAGCTTTCTACCGATCTGCAGTTCTCGGCGAACTCGCTGGCGGTCGCGATCCTGCTGCTGTGCGGCCTTGTTGTCATGCAGGCGCTCGCGCTGTCGATGCTCACTGCCTCCAGCATCTCGGACCCGATCCAGCAGCTGTCCACGGCGATCGAGGCGGTCCAGGGCGGCGAGGACGACGTGCAGGTCGAGGTGTTCGACGGCTCCGAGATCGGCCGGCTGCAGGTCGGCTTCAACCGCATGATGGAGGAGGCGTCCGAGCGCCGCGCTCTGCAGGAACTATTCGGCCGGCATGTCGGTGAGGACGTCGCCCGGCGCGCGCTGCAGTACGGCACGGAACTTGGCGGTGAGACGCGGTTCGTCGCCGTGCTGTTCGTCGACCTGGTCGGATCTACCGCTACCGCCGCCGAACGTCCCCCGGCCGAGGTCGTCAGCCTGCTCAACGAGTTCTTCCGGGTCGTGGTCGAGGTAATCGACGAGCACCACGGGTTCATCAACAAGTTCATGGGAGACGCAGCGCTCGCGATCTTCGGTGCGCCACTGGACCGCCCGGACGCACCGACCGCCGCGCTTTCCGCCGCTCGCGATCTGCGCGAACGCCTAGCGCAAGTAACCGAATTGGATATGGGCATCGGCGTTTCCGCGGGCCTCGTCGTCGCAGGCAATATCGGTGCCGCCAATCGCCTCGAGTACACCGTCATCGGCGATCCGGTGAACGAGGCATCACGCCTGACCGAGCTCGCCAAGTTGCGGCCGAGCCGGGTCCTCGCGTCGAGCAGCGCCCTCTATTTCGCCGACGAATCCGAGCAAAACCTGTGGGAACTCGGCGAAGAGGTGCAGCTGCGGGGCCGTCGACGCAACACGCAACTCGCGTGGCCCGTCGCCGGTAGTGAATGACAAAAGCTTCGTTAGTTAGTCTGACAGCGTGGGACAGCGCGAAACGGAATCGTCGCCGACGGTCCGTATTCGGCAGCGAAGTCGCTTCTGGTGGGCCAAGTGGGCCGCCGGGTTTGCGCTGCTCGCACTTCTTGCTGGTGAGGGCGTCTACCTCTGGCCCCGGCTGCACGAGTCCTGGCGGGCACTGACCGAGATCCACTGGGGCTGGCTCGCGCTTTGCGTATTCGCACAGGCGGTCTCACTGAGCTCCTACGGCCGGATGCAGAAACAGCTGCTGCACGCCGGCGGCGTCGAGGTCACCCAGCGCACCTCCGACTCGGTGATCTACGCCAGCACCGCGATGTCGGTAACCCTGCCTGCGGGCCAGGTGTTCTCCACCGCCTTCAGCTACCGCGCGTTCCGCCGCTGGGGTGCCAGCCCGGTCGTCGCCTCGTGGGAACTGGCCATCTCCGGTGTGATCGCCGCCGCCGGTCTCGCCCTGATCGGCATGTGCGGCGCTCTGCTCGTCGGCAGCTCGGTGAATCCCGCGATGCTGATCGCCTCGGTCGGCGCGGTCATCGCGCTCGTCTGGGCGGGTCACTACGCGTCGAACAACCCCCGGTCGCTGGAATCAGCGGCCCGATGGGCGGTCGCCCGGTACAACCGGATGCGCAAGAAGGCCGCAAACGAGGGCATGGACAAGGTGCGCGAGGTCATCGCGCAGGTCGAGTCCGTCGATCTAGGCACGAAGGACGGCTTGCTGACGGCGCTCTGGGCGTTCGGCCATCGCTTCGGCGATATCGCCTGCCTTGCCGCCGCTTGCTATGCGGTCGGTGCCGACCCGCGCCTTTCCGGCCTGCTCATTACCTACGCCGTGGGCAAGGCGGTCGGCACGATTCCGTTCGCCCCGGGCGGTCTGGTGCTGGTCGACGCAACGCTGATCGCCACACTCACCTCGACCGCCGGGCTCACCGCGCCACAGGCCATCGCGTCGGCATTCGTCTACCGCGGGGTGAGCTTCATCCTCGTCGCGATCGTGGGCTGGATCGTGTTCCTCATCCTGTACCGCCGCAAGCAGCACGAGGATCTCGAGTACGACCTCGAGATGGAACAAGCCGAGGCGCGCGAGCTGCGCCGGCAGTCCGAAAGCTGAACGCCCGCAGCTATCTGTGACCCTCTGATATACATATCCCGGTCGTTGTGGGGTGAATCACACCGGGAGGGTCATGCCGAGTCGGGTCGCTATCGCGCGAATCGCAGCCGCGGCGTTCACATTCGGACTCGGAGCGGCGATTCTTTCCGCCCCAGTAGCGACCGCGGCGCCGCCGACGACGACGACTTGGCTGTGCCACCCCGGCATCGCCGCGGACCCATGCGATCTGCCGCAGGACACGACCGACCTGAACACCGGCCTCGTCTCCACGCCGCCCCCAATCGCCGAGGCGGACAAGCCGGTGGACTGCTTCTACGTCTATCCGACGGTCACCGATCAGATCGCGCTGAATGCCGACCGCACCGCCCAGCCTGAGGTGCAGTCCATTGCGAGCTATCAGGCCGCACGGTTCAACAACCAATGCCGCGTGTTCGCGCCGGTATATCGGCAGATGACGCTTACCCCGGGACTGGCAGCGGCCATCATCGATCCCGCGGTCGCACCGACCGCCTATTCCGATGTCCTCGCCGCGTGGAACGACTACCTCGCGCACGACAACAATGGCCGCGGCGTCATCTTCATCGGCCATTCTCAGGGAACGATGATGCTGCGCAAGCTGATCCGCGAGCAGGTCGATCCCAGCCCCGAGGTGCGCAGCCGCATGGTCGGCGCGTTCCTGATGGGGGGCAACGTGGCGACAGCCAGGGGCAGCGACGTCGGCGGCGACTTCGCGAACATCCCGGTGTGCACTCGCCCGGGCCAGGCGGGGTGTGTCGTGGCGTACTCGACCACGCAGACCGGCCTGCTGCCGGGCGTATTCGGCAACTCTCAACTCGATCTGCTCTCTCGCCTCATGGGATTGCCCTCGGGCCCGGCGTTCCAGATCGCATGCACCGACCCGGTGATGATCAGTGGCGACCCCCGCCCGGTCGGCCTGACCGTGCCGAGCGCGCCATACAACTTCGGCATCATCTCCGTGCTGCTCGACTACACCTCGTTCCCGTCGGGCCCGCCGCGATCCGCGTCGACGTGGACCACCAGCGCCCAGCGGGCCACTGGCAGTTGCGTCGATACGAACGGTTTCCGCATGTACGAGTTCCACATCATCGGACCGCACGCGGTGAACGAGCTGCCGCTCATGGGGGCGCATCTGGTCGACGTGAACCTCGGCTACGACCGCCTCGTGAACATCGCGGGCCAGCAGACAAGGAGCTGGCTCGCTGCGAGGTAGGGCGCTCCGCAGGCTCCGCTCCGCACAGTGATCGGCGTCACGCCAACGAACGGGAATGACACCTCCAGGCAGATCGTTGCGATAGCTAGTTGAACTTGCAACTAAATTCTTGGAGGCTCGCATGACCAGCACCACCACCATCCCCGCCCTCGCCGCAGGCACCTGGACCATCGATGCCAGCCACTCCAGCGTTGGCTTCTCCGTTCGCCACCTGATGGTCAGCAAGGTTCGTGGCCGCTTTACCGAGTTCGGCGGCAAGATCGTCATCAACGAGGACGGCACCGCGAGCGCCGAGGCCGAGATCAGCGTCGAGTCGGTCACCACCGACAACGAGCAGCGCGACGGCCACCTCAAGACCGCAGACTTCTTCCACGCCGCCGACTTCCCGAAGGCCACCTTCAAGTCCACCGGCTTCCGCGTCGTCAATGGCGACTTCGTCGTCGACGGCGAGTTCACCATTCGCGGCGTCACCCGCCCGGTGTCGCTCGAGGTCGAGTACCTCGGCACCAACCCGGGCATGGGCCACGGCCCGGTCGCCGGCTTCGAGGCCAAGACGGTCATCAACCGCAAGGACTTCGGCCTCAGCATCGACATGCCGCTCGAGGGCGGCGGCGCGGTGATCGGCGACAAGATCACCCTCACCCTCGAGGTCGAGGTCGGCCAGCAGGCCTGATCTCCCGACAGACCCGGGACGGTGGCACAACGTCGGCCACCGCACCCGATTCGGCACCCGCAGCGGACCGGCGACCCGGACCGCGCGGGTGCCGTTTTGTCTGGGCACCGTAGTGTCGGTCGACGTGAAGAAGTTCGTCGTTCCTGCGGTCGTCGACGTCATCCTGGTCATGGTGTTCTGCGCCATCGGCCGGCGCAGTCACGAGGAAGCCAACGCGATCGCCGGACTCGCCAGCACCGCGTGGCCGTTCCTTGGCGGGCTTATCGCGGGGTGGGTCGCCGCGCTGCGACTGCACGCAGATCCCGTCGGCCTGTACCCCTTCGGCGTGTCCGTCTGGTTCGGCGCGGTGGCCGGCGGGATGGTGCTGCGGGTGATCGGCGGGCAGGGGACCGCCTTCAGCTTCATCATCGTCGCCTCGATCGTGCTCGCGATCTTCCTGCTCGGCTGGCGCGCCATCGCGGCGTTGGTCTTGCGCCGGCGGATGGCTGGAAAGGGCGCGGCGTAGCCACAGGTGGTGGCAGAGTTGGCGTATGGCCGAGTCTGCCGATACGACGACGCCGCATCGCGAACGTGACACGCGCTTCTTCGGACAGCCGCTGCCGCTCGCGAATCTTTTCGGCGTCGAGATGTGGGAACGCTTCTCGTTCTACGGGATGCAGGGCATCCTCATCTACTACCTCTACTACTCCGCCGCCGATGGCGGCCTTGGCATCTCCGAGGCCTCCGCGACGAGCATCGTCGGCGCATACGGCGGAACGGTCTACCTCTCCACGATCGTCGGGGCGTGGATCGCCGACCGATTAATCGGCTCGGAACGCACGCTGTTCTACAGCGCGATCGTCATCATGGCCGGGCATATCGCGCTCGCGATCTTGCCCGGGCTTGCCGGAGTCGGCGTTGGCTTGGTCCTGGTCGCATTCGGCAGCGGTGGCCTGAAAGCCAACGCGACCTCGATGGTGGGCGAGCTGTACGACGCAGACGACGAGCGCCGTGACGCCGGATTCTCGTTGTTCTACATGGGCATCAATATCGGCGCGTTCGTCGGCCCGCTGCTCACCGGTCTGGTACAGGACAACATCGGCTTCCATGCCGGCTTCGCCCTCGCGGCAATCGGTATGGGGATCGGCCTCACGCAGTACACCATCTTCCGCAGCCAACTCAAGGATGTCGGCGCCCATCCGTCGAACCCGCTGCCACGCAACGAGCTGTCGCGCTGGATCTGGATCGCCGTCGCCACGGTCGCGATCATCGTCATACTCGCCGTGCTCGGCATCATCACAGCAGGAAACCTGTCCGAGTGGGTCACCGGCGTGACAGCGGCCGCGGCCGTCGGCTACTTCGTGCTCATTCTGACCAGCCGCAATATCACCCGCGTCGAACGCAGCCGGGTCATTGCCTTCATCCCGATGTTCGTTGCCAGCGCGGTGTTCTGGTCTCTGTTTCAGCAGCAGTTCACCACCGTTGCCGAGTACTCGGACAAGCAGCTCGACCGCAACCTGTTCGGTTGGGAGTTCCCGGCGTCGTGGGTCCAGTCGATCAACCCGGTCTTCATCATTATTTTTGCAGGCGTGTTCGCCTACATCTGGCAGGAACTCGGAGACCGGCAGCCGAGTTCGCCGATCAAGTTCGCCTGCGGCACCGGGATCATGGGTGTGGCGTTCCTGTGCTTCATCCCGTTCTCCGGCGGCGGACCCAACAGCACACCGCTGATCGCACTCGCCGGAATCTTGCTGCTGTTCACGTTCGCCGAACTGTTCCTCTCCCCGGTCGGGCTTTCGCTCGCGACCAAGCTGGCCCCGGAGAAGTTCCACACGCAGATGGTTGCGCTGTTCTTCCTCTCGGTGGCGCTCGGCAGCTCGATGGCAGGCACGCTCGGTGGCTACTACAACACCGAGGACGAGGTGCCCTACTTCCTCGCGGTCGGCCTCGCCTCGATCGCCACCTCGGTCATCATGGTGCTGATGACCCCGTGGATCCGGAAGATGATGGTGGGCGTGCACTAGCCGGAACCTACGATCAGCAGCCCAACAGAGCCGTAGCCGTCCGAGGCCGATTCGCACTCGGACGGCTACTGCGTTTGTGGCGGGTTACTGGGCAGCGGGGTGGTCGAATGCGCGCAACATCCGCGCGGCCACCTTGACCGCCATGTCACTGCCGTCGACATCCTCGACATAGACCGCGAACGCCATGTCGCCGCGCTGCCCGATCAACCATCGGTCGTCGCCGCTTGCTGCCGGGAATCCGATCGCATCGCCATAGCCACGCAGACCGGCGTAGTCGGGATTCGCCGCGGCACCTCGCATCATGCCGCGCAGCCGGTCAACCACGTCCGGTCGAATCGGCTCGAGCGGCGCCGCGGTGGTGGCCGGCTGGCCCATCGCGATCATCGGCATCGGCGTCGAACCGCGTGCGATCGACGCCGCGACCAGCGCCATGCCGAATGGGCTGACCTGCGGTTCCTCCGACCTGTTGGCGTCCCGGCGCACTTGCTCCATGCCCTTCCCGGCGTTCGGCATCCGCCCGGTGGTCTCCTCCAGGCCGGGGATCGCGAAGTCCACCCCGAGCCCGAGCGTCGATGCGGCCTCGGCTAGGTCCTCAGGCGAAACATCCTTCGGTGCAACACCTTTCATCACAGCGGCGGCGTTTCGCACCAGCTCGAGGTTCTCCCCGGCAGGGAAAAGGCCGGTGAAGGCGATCGGGCCGATCTCGTTTGCCTGGCTGTTCTGCGCCACAGCGAGCAGCGCTCCACTCGACGGCTGAATCGCGACGATGGCGGCGGGGGTACCCACGCTGACCGCCGCCTCCTCGGCGGCAAGTTGCATCCGAACGTCGAGCGTAGATGTGATGTCGGGTCCGGGCGGGCCCTGGTAACCGGCCGTCTGCGTCGGCGGCGCACCGTCGGGCGTGCTGATGTGGACGGCCCAACCCGCGGTCGCGTCCCGGTTGGCCTGCCAGACATTGCGCAGCGGATCGAGGAGTGGCGAGACGATACGGCGGTCGGCCGAGATCAGCTTGGGTTGCTTCTCCAGCACGACACCCGGAATGGGCGCCATGTCGGGTTCGAGAATTTCGAAGTCTGCCTCGCGCAGATTGACTGCGGTGATCGACCCGCCATCGGCCGCGGCGATATCGGCCATCAGGCTGGGTCCGGTGATCAACGGGGCCACCACCTCGATGACCTTCGCGAGCGCGTTCGTCGACGCGACCGGATCAGGCGCACGCGACGCGTCGAACTTGACCGCGTTGATGACCTGTTCGGTCATCAGCGGACCGCCGCCGATATCGCGGACCACAGGTGCCGGCGCGTCGGTGCGGACAAGGTTGACAGTGCGATCGCCACCGAGACCGGGCATCACCGCGCCCGGGTCCCACGACACGCGCCAGCCCACCGCCAATTTGTGGATGCTGGCCTGGGTGCTGTAGTTCCAATCCTTACCGTCACCGAAATGCCACTTGGCGTCCATGGTGAAGAAGCCGGACTCGTCGTCCAGCGGAATGTATTGGCTTACCTGATAGTCCACCTTCTCGGCATGCATTCCGTCGAATATCTGGCCGAGGGTGGCGGCGGCTGCATTCGGGTAGGACGTCAGCGCTCCGGCAGCATCGGCATCGCTGTCGTCGAGGGCGGCGGCAAACTTATCTGCCAGCGCTTCCGGATCGCTCGTATCGGTGGCACACGAGGCGAGCGTGACACTCAGTGCAGCAACCGCGCCGGCGACCGCAAATGTGCGCAAGCGGCGGCGGAGGGATCCCTGGTAACCCATGTCGACAATCTCCATCTTTGTCGCGATTACAACAAGCACGCCGACCCTACGATGCAATTACGATATCGCCACGGTTCTCCGATATGCCCTGCGCGAGTGGCGGGTACGGCCCAACCACGGCATGATGCGCACCCGGGTCGCGGCGCGTTTATCGGAGCTTCATACCGCTGTGCCCGAATCGGCCGCGCGACGAGAGGTGCTGTGGCCCATCCCGGTTCGGCGCCCAGCGGCGGATCCGCGCCTGCACTGCTAACGGGAAGCACGCAGGAACCGGCCGGCAGCTTCGAGCGCCGGTGCGGACGATCCGGCGTCGGAGACGAACACGGCGAAAGCCAGGTCCCCCTGGACTCCGACGAACCAGCCGTGCGCGTGGGTGTTGTCGCCGAACTCCGCCGTGCCCGTTTTCCCGATCAGGCCGGGAATGTCCTTCAGCGTGGTCGCGGTGCCAGCCGAAACCGTTTCGCCCATCATCGATCTCAACTGCTCCGCGACGCCCGGCGGCAACGCCGGCGGTGTACGATCGGCAACCCCCGGCTCCCCGGTGATCATCGTCGGCGCGGGGACCGACCCACGCGCGATCGAGGCTGCCACCAGCGCCATGCCGAACGGCGATGCGGTCACCCTGCCCTGCCCGATGCCGGACTCGACGCGAGCCGCGGCGCTGTCGGCGCGTGGCACCGAGCCGGTGACCGTGGTCAAGCCGGGTGTCACGTAGTCGACGCCCAGCCCGAGCTGGGCGGCGGTGTTCGTGAGCGCATCGGGTGCGAGCCCGACCGCGAGCCGCGCGAGCGTCGTGTTGCACGACCGCGCGAATGCGGTGTGCAGCGGAACCGCGCCAAGTTCGAAGTTCTCGTCGTTCGGGATCTGACGTCCCTCGATGTTTTCCGTTCCCGGGCAGGGCAGGACCGTATCGGGCGTGACCGCCCCGCCCTCGAGCGCTGCCGTCGCGGTGACTGTCTTGAAAGTGGAGCCAGGTGGGTACAAACCGGTGAGCGCGATCGGCCCCTGCTGGTCCGCGGGTTGGTTTTGCGCGACCGCGAGTACGTCACCCGTCGACGGCTGCAGCGCCACGATCGCGGCTGCCTGCGGGATCGGCGCGAGCGCGGCTTCGGCGGAACGCTGCAGCCGGACGTCCAGCGTGGTCGGTATGTCCTGCGTCGGCTGCGGATCCCCGCCGACCAGGCCGCGCGTGGCGGCCTCGTCGTTCACTGCCTGCACGGTCCACCCCGCGGCGGCGTCGTTGGACTCCTGCCACTTCTGGGCGACATCGTTCAGGGTCGGCGAGGACAGTTCCCGGTCGACCGTGAGCAGCCTGGTCTGCTTCGCCAATGTCACTCCCGGCATCGCCATGAGCGCGGGTTCGACCGCCGTCAGGTCCGATTCACGCAGCGTGATCGCCGTGATCGGCTTGCCCTGCGCGCCGGCCAGGTCCGACTGCAGCGACGCCGCTGTCACCCCGAACGGCGCCAGCACTGCGGCGACCCCAGCGGCGTCGGCGGTCGGATCCACCTGCACCAGCGTCACAACCTGCTGAGACATCAGCTCGCCACCCGTGCGGTCGAGCACGCGCGCCGGCGTCGGATAGACGGGCGCGAACTGCAGCGTTTCCTCCGCGGTCAGGCCGGGCGCGAGCAGCGACGGATCCCAATGGATGAGCCAGTCTTCATCGGGCTGCGACGCCTGGCCCGCGGTTTGGTAGTTCCATTGCTTGTCGCCGGCGAGCTTCCATTGCGCGTCCAGCTTGAACTCGCCCGAACTCCCGTCCCGCGAGGACTCCGCGACCGTGAACGTGCCGTCGGTGCCGAGTGCATCGAACATCTGCTGCAGCGCAGCAGTCGCCGCGGACGGATTGTCTGTGAGCGCGGCGGCCGCGGCCACGTCGTCGTTGTTCACGGCTTCCGCGTACTGCTCGGCGACAGTCTGAGGCTGATCCGGCCCGAATGGGTTACAGGCGGTGGTAATTGCGGCGGCGAGCACGAGGACGGCGGGGGCAGCGACACGTCTGGCGTTGGGCACCCAATCGATCATGCCCGAGACATTGCCCAAAGTTCGGGCGTGCCTAACCCCGACCGATTGACCAGTGGATCCACATTCCCCGTTGCATAAATTGCGGTGTAATCTTGTAATCGTTCTTACAAGACAAGGAGGCAGCCATGCGCCACCAACCACGAGGGCGAGGATTCGGCCGGCCGGGCGGCTGGCAGCAGGCCGATGTGCCCGATGCCGGGGACGCCGCCGATTGGTTCGCCGGACGCCTGCCCGACGACTGGTTCGCCGGTCCGGCAATCGTCGAAGTCGACCGCGAGGAGATCGTGGTCATCGGTGAACTGCCCAAACCCGCCGAGGGTGACTCCGAGGCCGAAGCCACCGTTCAGGGCCGCATTGCACGGTTCCGGGAAACCACCCGGCCGCAGCGGATGCAGATTGCCGACGAGGCCGAAGCCCGCTACGGGCGCAAGGTCGCCTGGGGTGTGGCGGTCGACGGCACACACACGCTGTTCACCCATCTCGCTGTGCCGGTCATGACTCGGCTGCGCCAGCCCGAGCGCAAGGTGCTCGACACGCTCGTCGACGCCGGCGTAGCGCGATCCCGCGCGGATGCGCTGGCCTGGACCGTGCGACTGGCCGGTGAACACGCGCAGGAGTGGCTGGACGAACTGCGCGCGGCGATGTCGAAGGTGGACGACTTGCGGTCGGAGGGCCCGCAACTCTGAGCGGAGTGCGAGACAAATTACGTTGCGCACGGCAGCAGGGCGCCGATACCGTGGAAGCGTCTTGTTGTCGACGATCGGATCGAAGGTTGCTCATTCAGAGGTAACGCTCGCGCGGCCCGCATGATGCGCGCTGCTCTCGTTCACACCTCTGGAGCACTCGTGTCCACAATTTCCCTCTCCGATCTGTCCTTCATCTGGCCGGACGGCTCCGCAGTCTTCGACGGCCTCGACGCCGTATTCCCGAGCGGCACCATCGGTCTGGTCGGGCGCAATGGCACCGGCAAGTCCACGCTGTTGCGGCTCATCGCACAGGAACTGCGCCCGTCCCGCGGTTCGGTCACGGTGACCGGACGGCTGGCCTACCTGCCGCAGGACCTCACCATCCGCACCGACCTACCGATCGATCGCGTGCTCGGCATCGAGAACAAGCGAAAAGCTTTGCACCGCATCGAATCCGGCACGGGAACCGACGACGATTTCGACCTCGTCGGCAGCGACTGGGACATCGAGGAACGCGCCGTCGCGCTGCTCGGCAGTCTGGGCCTTGGCCATCTTGTGAGCGGCCCGGACGATCTCGATCGGACCGTGGCCAGCATGTCGGGCGGCGAAACCACGCTGCTCGGCCTGTCCGCGCAGCTGCTCACCGAGCCTGATGTGCTACTGCTCGACGAGCCCACCAACAACCTTGATCTCGTTGCCCGCCAACGCCTCTACGACGCAATCTGGGCGTTCGCGGGGGCCGTCGTCGTGGTCAGCCACGACCGCGCGCTGCTCGACCGGTGCGACAGCATCGCCGAATTGCGCAGGGGTTCCTTGCGAATGTTCGGCGGCAATTTCACGAACTACGAGGCGATTGTCGCCGCCGAACAGGAGTCGGCCCTCGCCGCGGTGCGAGACGCACGCAGCGATGTGCGGCGCCAAAGCCGCGAGCTGGTCGAGGCACGCACCAAGCTCGACCGCAGACAGCGCTACGGGCGAAAGATGGCCGAGCAGAAACGAGAGCCGAAAATCGTGATGGGCCTGCGCAAGATGGCGGCCGAGGAGTCAGCCGGGAAGCTCCGCAACACTCACATCGAGCGACTCGAGTCGGCGCGCGAGAGCCTGTCCGACGCGCAGAATCAGGTTCGCGACGACCGCGAAATTCGCGTCGATCTGCCGGATACACAGGTGCATCCGGGTCAGCTCGTGATCGAGCTCGAGCCACGCACGTTGTTGCCGGGCGGGCCGGAGGTCTCGCTGAAGGTGCACGGACCCGAGCGCATCGCGCTCATTGGACCCAATGGCATTGGCAAGACGACCCTGCTCGATGCCATCGCCGCCGCACCGCCGCGGGTGCCGTGGAAGCTGCTGCCTCAGCGTCTCGACATCTTCGATCCGGGATTGTCTCTGGTAGACAACGTCGCTCTCGCCGCGCCGCATCGGGACGCCGAGCAGATCCGGGCGAGCCTGGCCCGCTTCCTGTTTCGAGGCGCGGACGGTGACGCGCTCGCGTCGACACTGTCCGGCGGTGAACGCCTGCGCGCCGCGCTGGCAATGCTGCTGAGCGCCGAACCTGCGCCGCGGCTGCTGCTGCTCGACGAGCCGACCAACAACCTGGACCTGCCCAGCCTCGCGCACCTTACCCAGGCACTTTCCGCATTCCGGGGCGCGCTCATGGTGGTGAGCCACGATGTCGACTTCCTGCGCGAGGTCGGGCCGACGCGGTGGTTGGAGCTGTCGCCGGACGGCCTGATCGACGTCTACCCGCGCTGAGCCGGGCAGACTTGGCGGCATGCGCACGGCAGTGAACCCGACCGATGGGGTCCGCATCTCCTACGAGACCTTCGGCGATGGGCCCCCGCTGCTGCTCGTGCACGGCAGCGTCCTGACCCGCGCGATCTGGCGTGCCTACGGTTATGTCCGCGCGCTCAAAGCGGACTACCGGCTGATCCTCGTCGATCTGCGAGGGCACGGGCGCAGCGATAAGCCGCACGACCGGGCGTCGTACCGGATCGAGCGGGTCGTCGAAGATCTGCTCGCGGTGCTCGACGACCTCGAGCTGTCCCGGGCCGACTGCTTCGGCTACTCGTTCGGGGCCCGCGCCGCGTTGTCCCTTGGAATGGCGGCTCCCGATCGGGTCGACAAGCTGGTGCTCGGCGGGGGTAGCCACCGCCATCGCGACGGCGTGTGGAACAAACTGTTCTTCCCCGGCTGTGTGGAGGTGCTCGAGGCGCAGGGGTGGGACGCATTCCTCGCGGACTGGGAGCGCGCGAAGGGGACACCGGTCGATTCGGGTACGCGCGCGGTGCTGGCCGCCAACGATCCCGCCGCGATCGTCGCCTATTTCCGCGAGACCGAGGCGATGCCCGGAATTCCCGATGCCGCGCTGAGCACCGTGAGTACGCCGGCGCTGTGGTTGGCCGGTTCGAACGATCCCGGCCGGCTCGCCGACTCCCGCGACGCCGCCGGTCTCATGCCGCACGCCGAGTGCCACGCGATCGAGGGATACGACCACGGCACGACGCTCGCCGCGACCGAGCAGATCCTTGATCTCGTCCGGCCGTTCCTCCGCGACCGATAACCATCCGCTCGAGACCGGGTCGGGTTGCTACCGTTTCCGTCATGGCAGACCGGCGTCCGATCCTCGTCCTCAACGGACCGAACCTGAACATGCTCGGGACTCGTCAGCCCGAGGTGTACGGATCCGCGACGCTCGACGACGTGATCGACCTGTGCAAGCGGACCGCCGGCAAGCACGGACTGGCGATCGAGCATTTCCAGTCGAACTCCGAGGGCGCGATCATCGACCGCATTCATCAGGCCCGCGGGCGGGAATCAGCCATCGTCATCAACCCCGGCGGGCTGACCCACACCTCGGTCGCGCTGCGCGATGCGCTCGTCATCCCCGAGGTGCCGATCGTCGAGGTGCACATCAGCAACGTGCACGCGCGCGAGGAATTCCGGCATCATTCATTTGTCTCACCAATTGCTACTGCGGTCATTGCGGGACTTGGAGTCCAGGGATACGCCGCAGCGATCGAATTTCTCGCGCTGCGCGACTGAAGCACAGCTTCACGACGAAATCTCAGGGTGTTTGCCGGAAATTTGCCCATTTTCTGTCACGGCCCCCTCGGCGAGCACTACATTGGGACCACAACTCCCATCCCCTCATCTCCAGAGGTTTCGCCATGGCGCGTCGAATCCGTTTTCCCGGCGTTCGCTACAGCACGGCACTGGGGGCAATTTCGTTACTTACCGCAATTACGCTCGTCACTCCGGCCCCGGCGACCGCACAGGTCATGGCTGGGACAATATTCGCCGCGACACCCGATAATTTGGTCGCCATTCCACCCGGCGGCGGAGTTCCCAACAGGATCGCCGGTCAGGCCGTTGATATTGCGATCGACGGTGACACCGTCTACTACACCGAATGGGGTGCCATCGGGAGCGTCCGCTCAGTTCCCGCGAACGGCGGCATTCCGCAGATCGTCCAGACCGATCTTTCCTGGCCCACCGGCGTCGCGGTGGCCGGCGGCGACCTGTACGTCGCCACCACCGACGGCATCGTCTCGGTACCGACCGGCGGCGGAATTCGCCGGCCCGTGGCACCGCTTCCCGACCCGTTCACGATCGTCGGCCTCGCGATCGCCGGCGATACGCTGTTCGCCTCGAGCGGGCACAAGGTGTACTCGGTGCCATTGCGTGGCGGCCTGCTCACCCAGGTCTATGACGCAGGCGGAAACGTCCTCACCGCCGGCATCGCCGTGTACAACGACCGGCTCTTCATCGCCCAGATGAGGGTGAAGACAACGGGCAATGTTGTGTCGATTCCGCTGCGCGGCGGACAGCCGGTCGAGGTCGCGGGAAATCTGGACAACCCGCGCGGCGTCGCGGTCGACAGCAGCGGCGTCTACGTCAGCGAACTGGGCAAACAAATCGTCGCGACCTGTGGCGGCAATTCCCGTGTGCTCGCGCGAGGCGACTTCCTCGAGGGCCTCGAGGTCGCCGGCGCTTCGACCGGCGCCACCGGTTCCTCGGACCGGGCGAACACCCCGGGCAGCGCAGGTTCCTCCGATCGGGACGGTTTCCTGTTCGGCACCGGATCGGCGGGCGGCCTCGGCCTGCCCGGCATCCCTGGTACACCGGGTGACACCGGCTCCTTCGGCGGCACCGGCTCGGGTGGCATCAACGGATTGCTCGGCCTGCCCTGCTGACCGAACCCATATCGCTGGCTTAGCGTTGTAGGTGCGGTACCGACGGCAAGCCCCGACGTGTGAGGAGTCCGCGATGGCGAAGATCAATCAGGGACGCTGGACCGCCGATTACGACGGCGACGTGGTCGTCTTCATCATCGGGACGCGACTGCCCTCGCCGTGGCACCTGGTGACGTGGTTCCGCGATCTCGGCGGCCTCCGCGGTATGCAGCACATGCTCAAGTACCTCTCCGAGCACCCGGAGAAGGGCCTGCTCGGCTACAACCTGCTCGGTCTGACAAACGTGCAGTACTGGCGTTCCTTCGAGGATCTCGAGGCATTCGCGCGCGACACCGAGAATCCGCATGCTGCGGTCTGGCGCAACTACTGGAAACGCGTCGGCAAAAGCACCCGCAGCGGGATCTGGCACGAAACGTACCGGGTGCGCGCGGGCGAATACGAGACGATCTACGGAAATATGCCTGCGCATGGCCTCGCGAAGGCAACCGGCGCTCGTCCCATTGCAGCGGGAATGGGTGCACGCAGCCGAATGCGGCGGAAAGTCAGCTGACAGGAGCGGAGCCTGCGGAGCGACCAATGACTCAGCCGCGCGCAAGCTCCGCGCCGACCGCGCGCAGCAGTTCATCCGCGTTCGCCATCGACCGGGCGGAATCCGGCTCGAGCTCGGCCAGCGTGCGTAGACCCGCGAAACCCGCTGCGCGCACCTCACTTTCGGCGAGCAGGCTGCGGCCCGCGACGACCAGCACCGGCACACCCGCCCGCCGAGCAGCGGCGAGGACCCCGACCGGGGCCTTACCGTGCATCGTCTGTTCGTCGATCGAGCCCTCCCCGGTGACCACGAGATCGGCGCCTGCCACGATGTCGTCGAAGCCGATCAGTTCGAGCACCATGTCGATCCCGGGCCGCGACGACGCGCCGAGTGCCGCGACCGCACCGAAACCCGTACCGCCCGCGGCTCCCACGCCCGGAACCTGCGATACATCGGAACCCGTTGCCGCCGTGACGATTCCACCCCAGTGCATCATGGCCGACTCGAGGGTCCGCAACTCGTCCGGAGACGCGCCCTTCTGTGGGCCATAGACGAACGTGGCGCCGCGCGGACCCAGCAGCGGATTGTCGACATCACATGCGAGCACCACGTGCGCCGACTGCACGCCCGGGTGCAATTCGGTCAGGTCGAGCGAGGCCGCGCCGAGCAGGGGCCCGCCACCGCGCCCGACCGCTACCCCCGTCCTGTCGAGAATTCGCGCGCCGAGCGCGGCCAGCATGCCTGCCCCGCCGTCTGTCGAGGCACTGCCGCCCAACCCGATGACAAGTTCGGTCGCGCCCATATCGAGCGCATGCGCGATCAGCTGACCGAGCCCGAAGGTACTGGCGCCCAGTGGATCCGCGTGCCCATTCGGTAAGGCGACGAGCCCGACTGCAGCGGCGAGTTCCAAGACCGCGGTCCGGCCGCTTGTCGCGTATCGCGCAGGATGCGCGACCCCGGTCGGCCCGGCCACCTCGACCTGGACCGGCGACCACCCGGCCGCGACAAACGCATCAACGGTTCCATCGCCACCATCGGCGATCGGCACCTCGACGACGTCCCAATCTCGTTGCACGCCAAGGATTCCCGCAGCCACGGCGGATGCCACACCCGCCGCGCTCAGTGAGCCTTTGAACTTGTCGGGCGCGACGATGATGCGCATGGGTCAGGCCGGGGGCGGCAGTGGCGCCTCTTCGGCGTGGCTGATCGGGACCACACCGGAATCGAGATAGGTCATGACCGCATCGTCCACGGCATCGTTGCCGCTGGCGAACAGGCCATGGTCACCGCCGCCGACCGTGACCAGCGAGCCGCCGAGCGCGGCGGCCATGGCCGGCCCACCGGGGTACGGGGTCGCGCCGTCACGACGACTCTGCAGCAGAATCGGCGGAGTCTCCAGCTTGTCGCCGGTGAGCGCCACCGGCTTCGTGACCGGCTTCCAACTCGCGCAGTCCATTCCGGCGCGCACGAGGTCGGCGCGGGCATCGAGTGAGTCGCCACCAGAGGCAAACTTCGTCATCGCTTGGCCCAGCATCTCCGGCCGGGCCGGGATGGCGTTCTCGTTGCAGGTCACCGCGGACAGCACGTGCGCGTTCGCGGCGTCGAGCGGAAGCCGATCCGCAATGGCCCGGATGGCGTCGGTATTCCCCGGGTCGGTGACCGCCTTGGACAACGCCGCCGCGAAGACGGGCCATGAGGCGCGCGAGTAGCTCGCGAGTCCCGTCGCCGCGAGGACGGGCACGGTCGCGGATGCACCGGAGGTAAAGGTGCGCACCACATTGCCAATGCGCTCGATCTGTTCCCGCGAGCCGGTGAACCCGGTGCGCACGATGTCGCCGAGCGCCTCGGGCAGCGAGGTGGGCCTGTCGGCGATACTCACCGGTGGGGTGGCGAGGTTGGCGTACCAACCGCCACCTTCTCGTTCCACCATCCGCTGCCAGGCGTCCTGCACTGCGCGGGCCGTATTGCCAAGGCCGTAAACGTTGTCGTGCTTGCCGATCCAGGCGAACATGTCGTGGTAGCGATCGCCGCGTGCGGACTGCTGCTGCGCGAACAGCTCGGTCCACACCCATTCAGGGTCAACGTTGGAGTCGAGAATCATCTTGTCCACGTGCTCACCGAACAGCGACGCGTACACCGCGCCGAGATAGGTGCCGTAGGACAGGCCCCAGTAGCTGATCCGGTTGAGCCCGAGCGCGGCGCGCACGGCATCCATGTCCCGCGCGGTGTTCTCGGTGGTGATCGTGTCCAGGTAGCCGGGTTGGTTTGCGGCGCAGCGGTCGCGCAACGACGCACGCGGGGCCGTGACATCCGGGGCCCCGGCCTGCTCGCCGGTCGGGTTCGCATCGCAGTGCAGCGGCGTGGACCAGCGCAGGCCGCGCGGTTGCACGGCGTACCTGTCGTAATGGTCGGCGATCTCGGCGGGCAGCCCCTCAGCGCGGCTGGCCCAGTAGCCGAGCACGTCGGCTCCCGGTCCGCCCGGGTTGACGAACATAGCGCCGCGGCGGTTGTCGTTCGCCCGGATCCGGCTAACCGTCACCTCGATCTTGGGACCAGCCGGGTTTCGGTAGTCCATCGGGACCGACGTCGTGGCGCACTTCGTGCCGCTGTCCGGGTCGATGTTGAGCTCGGACGGGCAGTCATCGAACTTCAGTCCGACCGGGGCCGCCGTCGACGTTGCCGTGCCCGCTCCCGCAGCGATGAATACTGCCGCGCCCATGACAGCGAACGCCTTTGCCGGCTGTGTGGCCCGCAACCCAGCACCAGAGTGCGTCATGTCACCCTTCCCCACCGCATGCACCTCGCCGGGTGCACAGTCTCGGAGAGACAGTACCGTGCAGCCATGGATACGCGAGTCGAGCACAACACCGACCTGCGGCGCTTCGAGATCTACGCCCATGACCAACTCGCAGGTTTCGCGACCTACGAGGAGGCGGGCCCGAACCGCGCCTTCGTGCACACCGAAATCTATTCGCAGTTCGAAGGTATGGGCCTGGCGAAGCAGCTGATCCGCGCGGCGCTCGACGCAACGCGTGAGGAAGGGCTCGGGGTGCTTCCGTTCTGCCCATTCGTCCACCGCTTTGTGTCGAAGGACAAGGAGTACCTCGCGCTGGTCCCGACCTGGGCGCGCGAGCGGCTGAACCTGCCCGCCGAGTAGTTCGTCAGTACAGCTTGACCGCGCCGTCGAGAGCGTCCTGCATGTGTTCCTTCACCAGCCGGGTGATCTCGGCCGGTTTGGTGGGGAACTCCGTAATCGGATTGCCGAAGTAGTAGCTGGCCGATTTCACATCCTCGCCGTTCGGCCCGTAGGACAGGCCGACGAAGAGCAGCGCCGGCTCGACGCCGAGCTTGCGAGCGCGGAAAACGATATGCCCGATGCCGCTGCCGATCGGCTGCACCTGCGAGACGTCCTCGTGGTTGATCGTTCCCTCGGGGAAGATCGCGAGATCGTCGCCGCGCGACATGCGGGTCGCGCACACATCCATCATCTGCTGACCTGCCGCGCTCACCGCCCGTACGCCGTGGTTCTTGCCTCGGAACACCGGGATCGCTCCCATCATCTCCACACGGCGGCGCTGCTTGGGATCGATGAAGAGTTCGTCCTTGGCCAGAACCCGCACTTTCCCGATGATCGGGCGCAGCGGGCTGCGCCACGCAGCGGCTGCCAGCGTGTACGGGTCCTTCTCCGACAGGTGGTTCACCGAGATCACCAGGCGACGGCCCGATGCAACCAGGCTCTTGAGCTGTTCCTTCGCGCCGTCGGCGTAGGAAATCCGGGGATGGAACCGGCGGCCGAGAATCGCGTAAGCGGCCAACGCTTGGATACGGTTCTGCCGATGTCGGAGGTAGTACTCGTATACCTCGTCGCTGTTTTCGAGTAGGACTTCCGGAGCCGCCATACCGGGGACTTTACGGACTGCCGGGGCACAGCGCGCGGGACATTACCG
>NZ_LRRB01000230.1 GCF_001646865.1 Aldersonia kunmingensis
GAACGAGTCCACCCCGGTGCGGCGCTCGACAATGCTGCGCTCGGCCGCGTCGTCTTGGTAGGAGATGGCAATCCGGCACAGCCTGTCGTACACCGACGTGGAAAGCCGTGTGGTGCCGACGTTGTCGTACGGGTTCATCGAGGCCACCATCCGAAAGGTCGGGAGTGCGGTGACGGTCCCGACCCGCGGCACCGAGATCCGGCGCTCGGCCATCGCCGTGAGGAGCGTGTTGACCGTGTCCTCGGGAGTGCGGTTGAACTCCTCCACATAGAGGAAGCCGCCGGTGCGCATGGCTTCGATGAGCGGCCCGGCGACGAAATTGTCCGGCGAATAGTCCTCGCGCAGCACCTTGGCTGGGTTGTGGTGGCCGATCAGCCGGCTCGGAGTGAGGTCGGCATTGCCTTCGACGAACTGCAGCCCAATGCCCCAGGCGTCGGTAATCGCATGCAGCAGTGTGGTCTTCGATGTCCCCGGTGGACCTTCGAGCAGCACGTCACGACCGGCAGCGACCGCCGCGAGCAGCATGTCGAGTTCGTGTTCGCGCCCGACGACCGCGGCCGCGACCCGTGCCCGCATATCGCGTACGGCCGCACCGCTCTCACCGATTGCGCGGGGCGCATCTGCCGCGCCGGTGTTGTCGATCAATGTGAGTCCCTCGTGTGTCCCGTTGCGCGTCATTTGACACCCGCCCCGGCATCGACCGGCAGCTGCACGCCGGTGACATAGCGGGCCGCATCGCTGACCAGCCAGAGAATCGCGTTGCTGATGTCGGCGGCCTCCACCCATTTCACGGGGATGAGGTTCGACCGCTGGAAGCCGGCGCCCACGTCCTCGGTGGTAGCGGTGCCCTCGGGCAGGTCGGGCCGGAACATGTCGTAGGTGTGCTGGTTGTGGATCATGTCGGTGTTCACGCTGGTCGGGTTGACCGCGTTGACGCGGATATGGAACGGCGCCAACTCGATTGCCAGCGTCTTCACCAGACCGGTGAGCCCGTGCTTCGCTGCTGCGTAGTGACCGAGGTTCTGCGCGGCCCTGAGCCCGGCCGCAGAACTGGTCACGACGATTGCGCCGCCGCGTTCGTTGCGCTTCAGGTGCGGCACCGAGGCGCGCACAGTCTTGAAGACGCCAGACAGGTTGACGTCGATCATGTCGTCCCACATGTCGTCGGACATCTCGGCCACCGGGCCGAAGGTCGCGATGCCGGCGTTGGCGCAGACGATGTCGAGCCGACCCAAGCGCGCGACGCCCTCGTCGACGGCCGCATTTATCGCCGCGGTGTCACGAACATCGGCCTCCTGGGCGACGATCTTCCGCCCGAACGACTCGACGAGTTCGACAGTTTCGGCAAGGTCGTCCGGGGTTGCGAGCGGATAGGCCACCGAGTCGATTTGCTTGCAGATGTCCACCGCGATGATGTCGGCGCCCTCCTGGGCGAGCCGGATTGCGTGGCTTCTGCCCTGCCCCCGCGCCGCACCAGTAATGAAGGCAACCTTGCCGTCGAGCTGACCCATACGCCGGACTCCCCTGTCGAACATCGCGTGCCGTGGAGCTTGTGATCTCGGTCTCAAGTTATGTCATCGAGTGCCAAAACGAAAGGATTCCCCGCATGGGGGCGTCGTTTACGATGTGCGCACCCGCCCGGAAAGATGTTTGCACTGGTCATGAGTTCCGCAGCAGACCTGCTCCGCCCCCGCGACAGCGACGCCGTGCGCGCCGAACTGCGCCGGCTCGCGGACACGGGGGCGGCACCTGTGCTCTTCGGTGGCGAGGTCCGCGCCACCGACATGCTCATGCTCTCGGAGTTCTTCGGCACCCGGACCAGCGGATTACGCGGGCTCCTCGTGGCGCCCGATTCCGGACTTGGCGGCCAGGCCGTGGCCTCGCGTCGCCCGTTCGCGGTCAGCGATTACGCCGGCGCCCGGTCGATCACCCACCACTACGACCGGCCCGTCACCGGCGAAGGAATCCGGGCCGTCCTGGCGGTGCCCGTGATCGTCGAGGGGTCGGCGCGGGCCGTGATCTACGCCGCCGATCGCAGATCCGGCCCGATCGGCGATCGCGCCGCGGACCTCATGGTGCAAGCGAGTCGCCGGCTCTCCACCGAGATCGCCATCCGCGACGAGGTCGACCGCCGGTTGCGGATGCAGACCGCCCACTCGGTCGCCCAACGCACAAGCAGGCCCGGCGCCGAGGAGTTGCGCGCGATCCACGGCGAGCTGCGCGCGATTGCGACCGGTCTCCCGCAGCCCGAACGCGGTCGACTACAAGACATCACCGCCCGGCTGGCTGCGTTGACCTCGCCCGAGTCGATGGTGGACACAGCCGGAGACATCGGTCTGTCTCCTCGCGAACTCGATGTGCTTGCGCAGATCGCGCTCGGCGCCACCAACGCCGAGGCCGCCGCACGGCTCGCGGTGCGACCCGAGACGGTGAAGAGCTACCTTCGCTCGGCGATGGGCAAGCTCGGCGCACGCACCCGGCACGAGGCCGTAGTGCTCGCGCGGCACGCCGGCTTGCTTCCGTAGCGGATCAACGCGTAATCCGCCGGTTGCGCGTTACTGCGTAGGCGCCGAGCCCGACCGCAATGACAACGACCCCGGCGACAACCGAGCTGAGCGGCAACGCGAACGCCAGGGTCAGGCAGCCGAGCATTCCGAATATGGGCACAACCCGACTTGGCCGACCTTCCTCGGGCCTGAGCGTCCACGCTGAGGCATTCGCGATCGCGTAGTACACCAGCACCGCAAACGACGAGAACCCGATCGCGCCACGCACGTCCACGGTGAGAGCGACCACCAAAACGATTGCACCGACTGCCAATTCGGCGCGGTGAGGCACCAGGAAGCGTGGATGGACTGCGGCCAGCCCGTGCGGCAGGTGCCGGTCTCGCGCCATCGCCAGCACTGTGCGCGACACACCGAGCAGCAACGCCAGCAGCGAACCGAGCGCGGCGATCCCAGCACCGATTCGCACGACAGGCGCGAGCCACGATGCACCCGCCGCGTTCACAACGTCCACGAGAGGCGCGGTGGCCGCAGCAAGTCCGTCCGGCCCGAGCACCGACAACGCGGCGACGGCCACTGCGGCGTAGACGACAAGCGTGATCGTCAGCGAGAGCGCCACCGCCCGCGGAATCGTGCGGGCAGGCTCGCGGACCTCCTCTCCCAGCGTCGCGACGCGCGCGTACCCGGCGAAGGCGAAAAACAGCAGCCCGGCGGCCTCGAGCACGCCGCCGGGACGCACACCCTCGCCGACACCCAGGTGGGCGAAATCGGCCGAGTCCGCTCCCGCCGCGGCAACGACAACGGCGGCCAGCACACCGAGGACGACGGCGACGATCCCGCGCGTGAGCAGCATCGACTTCTGCACGCCGCGGTAGTTCGCCACCGTCACCGCGACCACCGCACCGGCTGCGACAGCGTGCTCGCAACTCGGCCAGAGATAACTCCCGACCGTCAACGCCATCGCGGCGCACGAGGCAGTCTTGCCCACCACGAACGCCCATCCCGCGAGGTAACCCCACAGTTCGCCGAGGCGTTCGCGCCCGTAGACGTAAGTGCCGCCGGACTGGGGGTACCGCGCAGCCAACCGGGCCGAGGCGGTGGCATTGCAGTAGGCCACGACCGCGGCCACAGCCAGTGCGATCAGAAGTCCCGAGCCCGCGGCCTGCGCCGCAGGCGCGAGCGCGGCGAAGATGCCGGCCCCGAGCATGGCGCCGAGGCCGATCGACACGGCGTCGGCGAGGCCGATCCGCCGCGCTAGCTCCTGAATAGCGTCAGCTCGCGCTGGAGACGTTCACCATCCACGGGATGCCGAACTTGTCGGTCACCTGACCGAATTCGTCGCCCCACATCTGCTTTTCGAGTGGCACGCCGACGACGCCGCCCTCGGAAAGTTTGGCAAAGTAGCCACGCAGCTCATCTGCGTCGTCGCCGCTGAGGCTGACCGTGATGTTGTCTCCGGGGTTGTGCGACATCCCTTCCGGGGTGTCCGCGCCCATGATCGTGTACCCGCTGGGGGTTTCGAGCTGCGAGTGCATGATCAGATTGGCCTGGGCGCCCTCGCCGCCGTATTCGCCGAACGTATTCACAGCCAATTCCCCGCCGAACACGCTCTGATAGAACTCCATCGCCTGCCGGGCGTTGTCACGGAAGCTCAAGTAGGGGTTGAGACGCGACGCCATGCCTGCTCCTCGGGTTGTCGAGCACTGGGTTTGTCGAGCATCGTCCGGCGTCGAGCCTAGGCGCTCTCACCGACAGGCGGGAGCACGATTCGAACACCGGCGGCGAGCCGCCAATCAGCACAGCGATGGGCCGCCTACTAACCGCGGCTGGCCCGTCGGTACCCGATCGCGGCGGGTACCGCGAAGACAACCATCAGACCCAGCGACCACAGGGCAGTGGCGATCAGCGGCTGGGCAACCGGGCCGCCGAGCGAGAGGCCGCGCATTGCGTCGATCGCATACGACATCGGCTGATGCTGGACGATCGGCTGCACCCACTCAGGGTAAGCCGCAAGCGGCACGAAGCCGGTGGAGAAGAACATCAGCAGCGAACTGCCCAGCGAAATCGTCTCCACCAGAGCCTGTTTCGAAGACCACACCGCGACCGCGGTGACCGCGGTGGCGAACGCGAGCCCAAACATCAGCGGCACGCCGAGCAGTGCGATGGCGGCCAGGAAGCCCTGCTCGAACCGGAAGCCAAGTGCGACACCGACAACCAGAATCACGATGGTGGTGATGAGGATGCGCACGGCCTCGGCGGTGAGGCGCGACATGACACCGGACGCTCGATGCACGGGCAGCACCCAGAACCGAGCGAGCAGACCGCCGTTGCGCTCACGGCCGAGCGTGACCGCACCTGCGACCGCGCCCGACATCACTCCGACCAGCGCGGTCATGGGCACCGATCCATACAGCGCGTCATAGCCGGAGAACGACGTGATCTGTCTGCCGAGCACAGTGTTCAGCATGATCAGCAGCAGCGCCGGAAACACGAGCGACTGCACCACCGTCATCGGGTCGCGCGACCAGCGGATCAGCAGCCGCTGAGTCTGGATGGCGGTATGCGCGGGCAGCACGCGCAGAGAGCGCTCACCGCCACGTCGGGTCGGTCGGGGGAACGATTCCGCCGGGTGGACCCTTTGGGCGACAGTCCTTTCCAGGGTGGTCGTCATTACGGCCTCCTCGAGGTCATGTACACGGCGAGCGGGGCGAACACCACGATCAGCCCGACAACCCAGGCCAACGGCACGGCCATCACCGACCAGGTGACCGCCCCTGCGGCGGCCGTCGAATCACCGGCGAGGGCGCGCAGTCCGTACGTGAACTGCGAAATCGGTTGATTTCGAACGAATCCCTGCACCCACTCCGGGAACTGATCGGCCGGCGCGAAGCCCACCGAGAGCATGCCGAGGATCAGCTGCGGCAGCATCAACGCCTGCGTGGTGGCCTCGGGATTGCGCGACCACGTGCCGAGCACGTCACCGAACAGGCACAGCCCCAGCCCGATCGCGAGCGCGAAGGCGATGAATCCAACGGTGTGAGCCGGCGGGCCGAAGAACCGGAATCCGATCAGGTAGCCACACACCACCGCCGCGGCGAGCGAGATGCTGCACCGGATCATGTTGGCGGACATACGCGCCGCAAACGGTACTGCCGAAGGCATGGGCATCGCCCCGAATCGTCGGTTGATGCCCTCTACCGCGTCGGTGGCCGCGCGAAACGCCGAGCTGATCGCGGCGAACGCAAGCGCCTGCAACACGATCATCGGCATCAGGAACTGCGCGTAGCTGCTCAGCCCGGGGCCGAAGATCGTCATCACCGTGTCCAGCGGGATATAGAAGCCCACCGTGAAGACCGCCGGCGCAAGAAGCGAAGTCAGAATCTCGCCGTTGCGCAGGGTCGGCGCGAGCAGGCGGCGCGTCAGCACCCACCACTGCACCAGCGGATTCGGCCGCTGCCGTGGCGCATGCCGCACCACGTGCCGCTGTGGCGCCGCCACGCTCCGGTCGAGGATTGCGGTCACGACGCCACCGCCATACCGGAATCCGCATCGCTCTCGGGGTCGGAAATATGCCCGGTCAGTGACAGGAACACGTCATCGAGAGACGGCCGGCGCAGCGCGATATCGACGAGTTCGACACCGGCGACATCTAGTCGGCGCAACGCTTCGGCCAGGGTCCTCGCGCCGTCCGGCGCGGGCACCGCAATACGGTCCGCACCGACGATCGAGGCGGGGTCGAACCTCGGTGGCAGCAGTGGACCCAGCGCCTCGACAACGTCAGGCAGGCGCTTGAGATCCAGCGGCACGACCTCGCAGTAGCTGCCGCCCGTGCGCGACTTGAGCTCGTCTGCGGTGCCCTCCGCAATCACCTCACCGTGGTCGATGACGATGATGCGGTCACTGAGCGCGTCGGCCTCTTCGAGGTACTGGGTGGTGAGCAGGGTGGTGATGCCCATGCTCTGCAGATTCGCCACCAGATCCCAGACGCCCTGGCGGCTGCGCGGATCGAGCCCGGTGGTCGGTTCGTCTAGGAAGACCACCTCGGGGCGCACTACGAGGCCGCAGGCGATGTCAATGCGCCGGCGCATGCCTCCCGAATAGGTCGACACCTTGCGTGCGGCGGCGTGCTCGAGGTCGAACTCACCGATCAACTCGGTGGCCCGCGCTTTGGCCGCAGATTTGCGCAGGCCCATGAGCCTGCCGAACATCATCAGGTTCTCGAACCCGGTCAACGCCTCGTCGAGCGCGGCGTACTGGCCGGTCAGCATGATCGAGGACCGCACACCCGCCGCCTCGGTGACGACGTCGTAGCCGGCGACCTCCGCGTACCCGGCATCCGGGCGAACCAGTGTGGACAGGACGTTGACCATCGTGGTCTTGCCTGCGCCGTTGGGACCGAGGATGCCCAGCACCTCGCCGGGACTGGCCTCGAACGTGACTCCGCGCAACGCCTGTGTCGCACCGAAGGACTTGTGCACGTCCTCGACGCGGACGGCGTACCTGTTGTCGGTCATGTGTACTAAATCTGCTCTTCACCAGGGCAATCCGACAGCGCCCCCAGTGCTGACAGTCCGACCCCGAGGGTGCGGGATTCAACACCTAGGTGTGCGCGGCATGGCCGCGCACTTCCTCGAGCCGCCGCGCACGCCTGGACATGCGCGGCCACCGGAAATGGTGCGCGGTGGTGCTACTTCCGGCTCGCGCGGCGGTAGCCGATCGCGGCGGGGATCGCGAAGACCACGATCGCGCCGGCGGACCACAGCACTGTCTTGATCAGCGGCGCCTGCACCGGCCCACCCAGCGACAGTCCCTTCATCGCGTCGATCGCGCACGTGAGTGGCTGGTTCTCGACGAACGGCTGGATCCACTCCGGGTAGGCGTCGAGCGGCACGAAGCCGGTGCTGAAGAACATCAGCAGCGAACTACCGAGCGAAATAGCCTCCACCAGTGTCGCTTTCGCGGTGAACAATGCAATCGCGGTCACCATGGTCGCGAACGCCAGGCCGAAAAGCAGTGGCACAGCGACGAAGCCGATCGCGGCCGGTATCCCCTGGGTGAATCGGAAACCCAGCACGTATCCCACGGCCACGATCACCGCGGTGGTCGCCACGATGCGGACACCCTCGGCAAGAATCCTCGAAACCAGACCGGACGCCCGGTGGATCGGCAGCACCCACATGCGTGCCAGCAGACCGTCATCGCGTTCGCGACCCATCGTTACCGCGCCGGCGATCGAGCCGGACATCACGCCCACGAGCGCGGTCATCGGAACCGTGCCGTACAGCGCGTCGTAACCGGCGAACGACGAGATCTGGCGGCCCAGCACGGTGTTCAACATGACCAGCAGCAACGCGGGGAAGAACAGTGCCTGAGTGAGCGTCATCGGGTCCCGGGTCCACCGCCGCAGCAAGCGTTGCGTCTGGATCCAGGAACCCATCGCCAAGGACGCCACCGACCGCTCGCGCACGACGCGGTCCCGGTCCGGGAAACCTTCGACCGCGCCCGGAAGTGCCGCGGAATCGGCGCTGCTCAGCGTCGCCATCACGGCCTCCTCGTGTTGGTCCACACGGTGAGCGGGACGAGCACCACGATCATGCCGAGCGCCCACGCCAACGGCGGAAACATCAGTGACCACGTAACTTCACCGGCGTTGCCCGAGGTGTCTCCGGCAAATGCCCGGAGCGCGATCACCCATTGCGACACCGGTTGGTTACGGACGAAACCCTGGATCCACTCCGGGAATTGGTCGGCGGGTGCGAAGCCCACCGACAGCATGCCGAGTATGAGCTGAGGCAACATGAGCGCCTGCGTGGTCGCCTCTGGGCTGCTCGACATCGTGCCCAGCAGGTCGGCGCCAACCGACAACGCCGCGCCGACCAGGGCCGCGAACGCAAAGAAGCCCACAGTGTGCCAAGCCGATCCCTCGAACCGGAACCCGATGATGTAGCCGCACACCACAGCTGCGGCCATCGAGATCACGAAGCGGAATGCCGTTGCCGACATGCGGGCGCCGAGCGGAACGGCGATCCCGATCGGCATTGCGCCGAATCGACGGTTGATCCCCTCGACCGCGTCGGTGGCGGAGCGGAAGGCCGCCGAGATCGCGGTGAACGCCAACGACTGCATCACGATCAGTGGCATCAGGAACTGCGCATAGCTGCTCAGCCCGAACCCGAACACCGTCATCACGGTGTTCAGCGGCAGATAGAACCCCAGCGTGAAAACCGCCGGCGCCAGGATGGACGTGAGCACTTCACCCGAGCGGAAGGTCGGCGCGATCAGCCGTGAGGTCAGCACCCACCACTGCTGCGCCTGGGAGGTCTTGGGGCGCGTGGCCGGTAAGCCGGCGGTCAATGCCTCGGCGACGCTCACGATCCCGCCTCCGCCCCGGTGGGCACTGACGCGTGACCGGTCAAGCTGAGAAAGACGTCATCCAGCGAGGGCCGCCGCAACGCGATGTCGACGAGCTCGATGTTCGACTGGTCGAGCCGCCGCAAGGCCTCGGCGAGGGTCTTCGCACCCTCCGGGGCGGGCACTGCGATCCGGTCCGAATCGGCGCTGATCGCGCTGCGGTACTCCAGTGGCAGCATCGGTCCCAGCACGTCGATGATCGCCTGCATGTCGCGCATATTCAGCGGAACGACCTCGCAGTAACTCCCACCGGTGCGCGCCTTCAGTTCGTCCGCGGTGCCTTCCGCGATCACCTTGCCGTGGTCGATCACGACGATGCGATCACTGAGCGCGTCGGCCTCCTCCAGGTACTGCGTGGTCAAGAGGGTGGTGATGCCCAGTTGTTTGAAGCCCGCGACCAGGTCCCACACGCTTTGACGGCTACGCGGGTCCAGACCGGTGGTCGGTTCATCGAGGAACACCACATCCGGCCGAACCACGAGTCCGCAGGCGATGTCGATGCGCCGGCGCATGCCGCCCGAGTAGGTCGACACCTTGCGGTCGGCCGCGCCAACGAGGTCGAACTCGCGCACCAGGTGCTCGCCACGCTCCCGTGCCGTCTTTTTGCTCAACCCCAGCAACCGGCCGAACATCACCAGGTTCTCCAGCCCGGTGAGCATGTCGTCGAGGGCCGCGTACTGGCCGGTCAGCATGATCGACCGCCGCACCTCCGTCGGGTTGGCGACGACGTCGTGGCCGGCGACCACGGCGCGACCGCCGTCCGGATGCACGAGCGTCGACAGGATATTGACGGTGGTCGTCTTGCCGGCGCCGTTGGGGCCCAGAATGCCGAGTACCTCGCCGCGGGCCACTTCGAAGCTCACGCCCCGCAAAGCCTTTGTCTCGCCGAAGGATTTCTCCAGGCCCTCGACAACGACCGCGGTGTCCGTTCCAGTCATCCGCTCACTCACCTTCTCGGGGACCATCATCGGTCCCGGAATCGAGATACGAATTCAGTACCAGCGAGATGTGCCGCAACGGATCCGGTGCGGTCATCTCATCGTGGGTCGAGTCGATCGCGTGGTCGGCAATATCGCCGGTCACATAGTCTTGCCAACTCCGTGCCGCCGCAGTCGGATCGGCTGCGGTGCGTATCGCGGTGAAGAACACGACGTCGCCGTCGAACTCAGGCGGTTGATATCCGGAGAGCATCCGCGACGCGCGGTTGTACGAGGACGTGATCCGCTCCAAATGTGGGGCGTCCACCGGAGCTTCGGGCCCGAGCACCGCGCGGATCGCCTCGGCCGCCTGCTCGGCGGTGAGATCGGCCGGTAGCGATTCGATACCCATCACCTGCCCGAACTCGTGCACGAACTCACCGGCCGAGAGTTCGGGCCCGAGCTCGATGAAGCGTGCGGCGAGGTCTGCGTCCATCAAACCGAGCAGATCGACGCTCTCGCCGAGGGCACGGAACCGGGCCGCCACCGCCTGCGCGATGAAGCCGCCGAGCGACCAGCCGAGCAGGTGATACGGCCCGTGCGGCTGTATCTCCCGGATCTCGCGCACGTAGCGCTCGGCGAACTCCTCGATGCTGCGCGGCACCTCGCCCGAGTCGGTGAGTTCGGGTGACTGCAGTCCGTAGATCGGTCGCCTCGGGTCGAGCGTCTGCGCGAGCGGGCCGTAGGACCAGGCCAGGCCGGACGCCGGGTGGATACAGAAAAGCGGCGGAAGGTCGCCGTTGGGACGCAATGGCAGCAGCACAGCGAGGGTCGCGTCGGCGGAAAGGGGTTCGGCGCCAATGAGATCACTGCCGGCTTCCAGCGATGCCGCGATGCGCCGGGAGAGCCCCAGTGTCGTCGGATCGGCGAACATCCACATCACCGACACGTTGACGCCGAACTCGGTGCGCAGCCGGGCCACCACCTGGGTTGCGATGAGCGAATTTCCGCCGATGGTGAAGAAGTCGTCGTCCAGGCCGACCTGCACCGAACCGAGGGCCTCCTCGTACGCGGCGGCGACGGCCTGCTCAACCGGAGTCACCGGCGGCCGGAACTCGCGCTCCCCGAAAACCGGCTCGGGCAACGCTTTCCGGTCCAACTTGCCCACCGCATTGAGTGGTATCTCGTCCATGACGACGAACGCCGACGGAATCATGTATGCGGGCAGTACCTCCGCCGCGTCAGCGCGAAGCTGCGCCGACGAGAGGTCGACGCCCGGCTCGCGAACGACGTAGGCCACGAGAACGGTCGAGCCGGCCGGGCCGTCCATGCCGAGGGTGACCGCGAAGTCGACGCCGTCGGCGCGCCCGAGCGCGGCGTCGATTTCACCGAGTTCGATGCGCTGCCCACGCACCTTGACCTGGAAGTCGGTGCGGCCGACGTATTCGAGCGTCGGTCCCGTGCCGTCGGCGGTTCGCCATCGCACCAGATCGCCTGTGCGGTACAGCCTCTCCGCCGGCCCGCCGTAGGGGTTGGCCACGAACCGCGCTGCGGTCAGTCCGGGCCGGTTGTGATAGCCCCGGGCCAGCGCAGCACCAGCCAGATACAACTCGCCGGCGACATTCACGGGCACGGGAGTCATCCGCTCGTCGAGCACGAACACCGATGCGCCCCGTACCGGTCCGCCGATCGTGACCGGGACGTCGACGGCCAGCGGTGGTGACGCGGTCGCCCAGATGGTGAACTCCGTCGGCCCGTACAGGTTGATCATTGTTCGCCCGGAACCGGCAGCGGGACCACACCACCGCTCCACCAGCTCTTCGCCGACTGCCTCGCCGGCCACCGCGAGCACCTGCACGCTCGACACGTCGACCGGATCCACCGACGCCAAGGCGGATGGGGTGATGACCATGTGGGTCACCTGCTCGGCGGCAATCAGCGCGGCAAGGTCGGGGCCACCGAACACCTCGGGTGGCGACACCACGAGTGCCCCACCGGAACCGAACGCCATTAGCGCTTCGAATACCGAGGCGTCGAAGCTCGGGGACGCGACCTGCAATACCCGCGACTGTTCGTCGACGCCGAGCAACTCGCGTTGCGCGGCAAGCAGATCCGCAACACCTCGGTGCGATACCGAGACGCCCTTGGGGGTACCTGTCGAACCCGACGTGTAAATCATCCACACCGCTTGGTCCGGCCGGACAGGTGCGATCTCGGTGTCACCGAGTGCGGCCGCGCTCGCGCGCTGCCACCGATCGGCGAATTCCGGGTCGTCGAGCACAAGCCACGTGGTGGTCCTCGGCAAATCGCCGTCATCGGAGTCGACTTCACCGAATCTGCTGTGCGCTGTGGTGGTAATGCCAAGGACGGCACCGGAATCGGCGAGCATGTGGTCGATCCGGTCGAGCGGGTGCTTGGGGTCGACCGGCAGGAACGCCGCTCCGGTCTTGGCGACCGCCCACATCCCGATAAACATCTCGATCGATCGCGTCAAGCCGAGCGCGACCACGGTCTCGGCTCCTGCGCCGGCATCGGTGAGCAGCCGAGCGAGCCGATTCGACCTCTCGTCGATGTCGTGGTAGCTCAGCGTGATTTCGTTGTGGACCACGGCCGGCCGGCCGGCGTGCTCGGCCGCCACCGCACGGAGGACCGAAGGCAGTGTTGCTGTGCCGGCACTTGGCTCCCCGTGCACCGACACGAGCGCGGCGCGCTCGGCCGGATCGAGGATCTCGATGTCTCCTACCCGCACATCGGCGTCCGTCACCACCGCGGAGAGGATGCGCTGCCACCGCACCGCAAACTCCGCGACGGTGGATTCGTCGAACAAGTCGGTGGCGTATGTCAGCGCCCCGTCCAGGCCGCCAGGTGCACCGTCGTCGGCGAAGCGTTCGCGCAGCGCGAGGGTCAGATCGAACTGCGACAGGCTACGCTCGAAGTCCTCCACCTGCACACGGACGCCGGGCAATTCGAACACCGGGTCGACGAAGTTCTGCAACGACAGGGTTACCTGGAACAGCGGATGGTGGGCCGTCGAGCGGGGTGGGTCCAGGACCTGCACGAGTCGTTCGAACGGGACGTCCGCATTGGCGAACGAATCCAGGTCGGTCGATCGCACGGCGGCCAGGAACTCGCGGAACGATACGCCGGGATCCACGATCGTCCGTAGTGCCAGGGTATTGACGAACATTCCGACCAGGTCGTCCAGCGACTCCTCGCCACGCCCCGCGACCGCGGTGCCGATCGTGATGTCATCGCCGCCGCCGAGGCGAGCGAGCAGCACGGCCAACACCGCGTGCACGACCATGAACGTACTGGCGTTCTCGGCCTGCGCGAACTTCGCCAGATCCGCATGCGTCATCGCGTCGAGAGTGAACTCGAAGTCCGCGCTCCGCATGGTCTGAACTGCCGGGCGTGGGCGATCAGAGGGCAACGACACGACCTCGGGAAGCCCGGAGAGCGTGTCGGTCCAGAATCGGATCTGCCTCGCCGCCAACGACTCCGGGTCGGATTCGGTGCCGACCAATTCCTTGTGCCACAGCGCGAAATCCGCATACTGCACGTCGAGCGCCGGCCGGTCCGCGGGCCGCCCCGAGCAACGTGCGGTGTAGGCCGCCATCAGATCGATTGCGAGCGGCGCCATCGAGGCGCCGTCGGCGCTGATGTGGTGCACGACGAGTACCACGACGTGCACCGGTTCGTCACCGGCGGCGTCGGCGATCCGGAACAACCCGACGCGCAACGGCGGTTCGCTCGACAGCTCGAATCCGGTGTCGGTGAGTGCACTGATTCGGGCCTGCAACGCCGCACCTTCGGCGACCTCGACGACGCCGATGTCGGGACGGACCGCTTCCGCCGTCAGTACGAGTTGGCGAGGCCCCTCCGGGTCGGACGGGTAGACGGTCCGCAGACTTTCGTGCCGCTCGATGACGTCGTACAGCGCGAGCCGCAGAGCATCGGTCTCGAGCGCACCGGTCAGCCTTAGCGCGATGGCGATGTTGTACGCCGCCGAGGACGGATCCAGTTGGTTGAGCACCCACATCCGCTGCTGCGCTGTCGACAACGGGATGCGCTCGGGGCGAGCACGCGGGCCGAGCACCGGGCGGCCACCGGCCCCTTCCGCCACCACTTTTGCCCGCGTCGAGATCTGGGCCACTGTCGGCGCGTCGAACAGATCTCGCAGCGCCACACTCGAACCCAATGCCGAGTTGATACGGGAGACCACCTTGGTCGCGACCAGCGAGTCGCCGCCGAGATCGAAGAATGATTCGTCGATGCCGACGTCTTCGATGCCGAGCACCGCACCGAAGATCTCCGCGACAGTCGCCTCCACCGCGGTGCGGGGCGCCAGATAGGTGCTGCGCGGACGCCTGGAGAAGTCCGGCATGGGCAGAGCGTTGCGATCCAGCTTCCCGACCGGCGTCAGGGGTAGCTCGTCCAGAACCACGACGGCCCCCGGCACCATGTAGCCCGGCAGCACGGACGCGACTTCCTTGCGCAACTGTTCGCCGTCGAGCAGGACCCCGGCGACGGGAAGCACGTAGGAGACCAGCACCGTCGCGCCGGACGGGCCCTTTTGGCCGAGCGTCGCCACGTACTCGACGTCGGGATTGCGCGCCAGGACCGCGTCGATCTCGCCCAGTTCGATCCGCAAACCACGGATCTTCACCTGGAAGTCGCTGCGGCCCTGGTACTCCAGCTCGAGATTGCCGGCCTCGGTCAACACCCAGCTGACCATGTCGCCGGTGCGATACATGCGTTCGGAACTTCCGCAGGGGTTGGCGACGAACCGCGAGGCGCTCATCCCGAGCCGGTTGAAGTAGCCGCGCGACACACCCGGTCCGGCAAGGTACAGCTCACCGGATATACCGACCGGCACGGGCCGCAGCCAGGTATCCAGCACCATCACCCGGGCGCCGGGAATCGGCCCACCGATCGTCACGGGTGCGCCCGGGACCAGCGGTCCGGTTCCGGTGGCCCAGATGGTGAATTCGGTTGGCCCGTAGAGGTTCGTCATGACCCGGTCCACGGACCACTTGTCCACCAATTCCGGACTGGCGGCCTCGCCGGCCACTGCGAGGGTGTGCAACGTCGTGAGGGCGGACGGCTCCATCGACGCGAGCGCCGACGGAGTGATGACCGCGTGCGTGACGCCCTGCTCTTCCAGGAGATGGTCCAGTTCCGGGCCACCGTAAACCTCCGGCGGAGCGACGACGAGGCGGCCACCGAAGGCGTGCGCCATCAGCAGCACGAACACCGACGCGTCGAAGCTGGGCGAAGCCACTTGGAGGACGCGCGAGGAGGAACCGAGGCGCAGCGAATCCCGCATACCTGCAACGACATTCGCCAGGCCGCGATGGGTGACCATCACTGCCTTCGGTTTGCCGGTGGAGCCGGAGGTATAGATCAGGTAGGAGTTGGCGTCGATATGCACCGGCCTGCCACGATCGGCATCGGTGATCGGCTCGTCCGACACGGTCATCAGCCGCCGAATCGTGTTCAGGTCGTCGAGCAGCAGCCAGTCGATTGTGCCGGGCAGGTTCGGGCCGAACGTGGTGTCGGTGATACCGATCGGCGCCTTGGAGTCCGACACCATGTGCTCGATCCGGTCCGGCGGGTGGTTCGGGTCCATCGGGGCGAATGCCGCGCCGGTCTTCGCCACCGCCCATACCGCGACGACGGCCTCGACCGAACGGGCCAGGGCGAGCGCGATGAACACATCGGGACCGGCGCCGTGCCGCAACAGCACTCGCGCCATCCGGTTCGACCAGTTGTCGAGCATCCGATACGTGAGCGAGGTGTCGCCGGAGACGACTGCGACGGCGTCCGGCGCGATCTCGGCAGCGGCGGAGAGGATCTCCGGCATGCTTCGCACACCGGCGTCGGCCGGGCCCGCCACGGGGAACAACCGGTGCAGCTCGAGGTCGTCGCAGGGCTGCAGAGCGGCGACCCTGGCCTCGGGGTGTTCGGCGATCTGCGTCAGGAACCGGACGAATCGGCCCAGGAACCGCTCGGCCTCGGCTCGATCCAGCTCTCCGGCAAGGTACTTCAGCGCGATACGCAGTCCGCCGCGGTCGGTGCCCTCAACCGCCTGCAACGGAATCACCATGAGATTCAGCGGGTACGGCGTCGCGTCGGTCCCCTCGACGTCGACGATCGCCATCCCGGCCAGGTCCATCGTCTGCGCCAGCGCTTCGCGATCGATCGGATAGGACTCGAAAACCGTCAAGGTGTCGAACAGTTCAGGAAGCCCGACCGCCTTGTGGATCTCGGCGAGTCCGACATGCTGGTGATCGAGCAGTTTGGCCTGCTCGGACTGCACGCGCGCGAGCAGTTCCTGCACCCGCTCTGCGGGGTCGAGGCGCACCCGCACCGGAAGAGTGTTGATGAACAGGCCCACCATCTCTTCCACGCCCGCCAGTTGCGGCGGCCGGCCCGACACGGTGCCGCCGAAGACCACGTCGGTCCTGCCGGTGAGCATCGCGAGCAGCATCGCCCACGCCGATTGCACCGCGGTGTTGATGGTGGAACCCGCACTCCGCGCGGTCATCTCGATTGCGGCGACCGTCGACGGTTCCAGGTCCACCGAGATCATCCCGGTCTCGGTGGACTCGATACCTGCTAGCGACGGCACCGCCCTGGTCGGAGTGTCGATTCCCGCGAGCGATTCCACCCACGCAGCCTTCGACGCCACGGGATCCTGTTCGCCGAGCCACGCGAGGAATTCCCGATAGGACCGGGGTGGCGGCAGCGCGGCCTGGTCCGGTCCGGTGATGTAGAACGCGAGCAGTTCGCGCACGATCAGCGGCGTCGACCAACCGTCCAGCAGGATGTGATGATTGGTCATCAGCAACTTGTACGACTCGGCATCGGTCCGAATCAGCGTGAAACGCAGCAAGGGTGGGGCCGTCAGGTCGAAGCGGCTGTCCGCGTCCTGCGCGACCAACCGTTCGAGTTCGGCCAGCCTGACACCGGGGTCGCTGATCGCGGTGAGATCCGCTTCCTGCCAACCGACCTCGGCTGCGGACAGCACGAGCTGGCGTGGCCCTTCGTCCGTCTCGATGAAGGCGACCCGGAGGTTGTCGTGACGATCCACAAGAGCCTGCGCGGCCGCGTGCAGTCGGGCTGCATCGACCGAGCCCTCGAGGGTGAGGGTCGCTTGCACCGTGTAACCGTCCGATGTGTCGACGTCGTAGAGCGCGTGGAACAGCAGGCCGTACTGCAGCGGGGACAGTGGCCAGACGTCGACGAGATTCGGGTAACGGCGTTCCCACCCTTCGATCTCCGCCTGCGTCGTCGGAACGAGGTTGAAATCCGACGGAGTGCGGCCACCGGCAGACGTTCCCCTGGCGTGATGCGCCAACCCGCGCCATGCCTCTGCACACAGTTCGGAGATCTCGCGAATATCGCTCTCGCCCAGCACCTTCGAAGCAAATGCCCACGTGACGTCGATGATCACGCCACCGTCGGCTTCGTTCGCGATCGCGTTGATGTCGAGCACAGCGGGCATGGTCATCTGCGGATCGTGCGTCGCGGCCAGGCGCTGCGGCAACCACGCACCACCGCCGGCAGTGAACGCGCGGCCGAGATAGTTGAAGCTGATCTGCGGATCGGTCGCATCACCCAGAACCCCAGCGGCGCCCGGATTGAGATACCGCAGCATCCCGTAGCCCACACCGCGATCCGGGACGCCGCGCAACTGCTCCTTGACGGCCTTGATCGCGGCCCCTGCGCCTGACCCACCCGCGAACGCGTCGTCGAGATCGATACCGGACAGATCCAGCGCCATCGGGAAGACACTGGTGAACCAGCCGACCGTGCGGGCGACATCGGCGCCGGGCACGGCCCCTTCTTCCCGGCCATGTCCTTCCAACGTAAGCAACGTTGCGGTGCAGTCGACCCCACGGCCGGCGCGCCACCTCGTCACTGCCATGGCCAGTCCCGTGAGGAGCGCATCGTCCGCGCCGCAGTGGAAGCGGTCCGGCACGGTGGTGAGCAGGGTTCCCGCCACGTCGGCGGGCACCGCGGTCTGCACCTGGGACATCGTCGCGACCACGTCGATACCCGGATCCAGCGGGCGCTCGCCCAGTGGCGGATCGGGTGTCGCCGAGATGTCCTGCCACATGGGCGCTTCCGCCGACCGCGCGGCGGTGTTGGCCTCCTCGATCAGGCCGCTCGCCCACCGGCGAAACGAAGTACCGACCGGATCCAGGGTCACCTGGTTCCCAGCGGCAATCGCGGCGCATGCGGTAGCGAAGTCCGGCAACAGGATTCGCCACGACACGCCGTCCACGACAAGGTGATGCAGAACCAGCCACATCCTCGGCTCGGCGTCGGGCGCTTCGAGCCGGACGAATCTCGCAACCGCACCGCCGGCCGGGTCGAGCAGGTCGGCGGCACGCTGCAATTCACGCTCTGCCGCCTCCGGCAGGTCGGCTGCGGACTCGACGGTGACCTGCTCGAGCAACTCATCCGCTTCAACAGTTCCGGGTTCCCCGACCACGACGTGCCATTCACCGTTGTCGCCGACCCGCAGTTCACTACGCAGCATGTCGTGGTGATCGAGCAGCGCCTGAACTCCGGCGACGAGCATGGGCCGGTCGATCTCCGGCGGTAGCCCGATCAGCACGGCCTGACCGAACCGGTCGAACGGGCCGGGCTGGTCCAGCATCGCGTGCACGACCGGAGTCACGCCGACCTCGCCGACCCCACCGCCCGGGAGTTCGGCCAAACCGGTTGCGGCCACGTCGGTCGCGACTGCCGCGAGCCCGGCAACCGTCTTGCGTTCGAACACGTCCCGGGCGGTTATCGCCACGCCCGCGGCCTTCGCCCGTGCCACCAACTGGATGGAGACGATGCTGTCGCCACCGAGGGCGAAGAAGCTCTCGTCGGCGCCCACGCGTTCCACACCGAGCACATCGGCGAACAAGCGCGCGAACACGCGCTCGCGCTCGGTTGCAGGCTCCCGCCCGGTGGCGGTTCGCTCACCGAACTCCGGCGCAGGCAGGGCCTTGCGGTCCAGCTTGCCGACCGGCGTCAGCGGTATCTGATCGAGCACGACGATGACGGTCGGCACCATGTAGCCGGGCAGAAACTCCCCGACGAAATTCTTCAACCGATCCGGGACCAACGTGACGCCGTTGCGACCGAGTACGTAGGAGACCAGCGCAGTACCGCCGGTCGGCGCCTCGACGCCGAGTGTGATCGCGAACTCGACGTCCTCTTGGCGCTGCAGCGCGGTGTCGATCTCGCCCAGCTCGATCCGGAACCCGCGCACCTTGACCTGAAAATCGCTGCGGCCCAAATACTCCAGGATGACTGCCGCACCTTCGACGCCGTGTGTGGTCGCTCCGCCGGCTCCGCTCACAGACCAGCGCACCAGATCGCCGGTGCGATACATCCGCTCACCGGCGCCGACATAGGGGTTGGTGACGAAACGGTCTGCCGTGAGTCCTGCCCGGCCGTGGTAACCGCGCGCCAATGCCGGTCCCGCCAAGTACAGTTCACCGGCCGTGCCCGACGGCACCGGACGCAGCCAGCGATCGAGGATCAGCGCCTTCGTTCCGGCGACGACGCTGCCGATCGACACCGGTTCGCCGGCACGCATCGGCTCGGTGACCGTCGACGTGATCGTGGTTTCCGTCGGCCCGTAACCGTTGATGAGGCGGCGGCCGCGCCACCGCTCGACCAGTTCCGGCGGGCATGCGTCGCCACCCACCACGACGGTCTGCAGGTCCGGCACCGAGTCGGGATCCAGCGAGGCCACCACCGCGGAGGTGACATTCAGGTGGGTCACCTTGTGCAGCCAAAGCACCTCCGCGAGCGTCTCGCCGGCAAACGATTCCGGCGGCACGATGGCGAGCGTCGCACCCGTACCGAAGGTGACCAACAGTTCCTCGATCGAGATATCGAAACTTGGCGAGACTGCATGCGCGACAATCGATTCCGGCGCGACGAAAAAGGCTCTGCGCGCATTGTCGACCATGCTCGCCAGCCCGCTGTGGGTGACCAGGACGCCCTTCGGGAGTCCGGTCGAACCCGAGGTGTAGATGACGTAGGCGACCTGGGAGATAAACTCTCGCCTCGGGCGCTCGGCATCGGCGATGGGATCCGTCGCCGCCGCCGCAATCCGTTCGTCGCGGTCGAGGACCAGCCAGTTCACGTTGTCCGGCAGGGCCTCTCGCGCCGACTCGACCGTGAGGCCCGCGACAGCGGCGCTGTCGCCAAGCATGTGAGCGATCCGGTCCGCTGGATACGTCGGATCCACCGGGACGAACGCCGCACCGGTCTTGGCCACCGCCCAGAACGCCAGCACCGAGTTAGCCGACCGCGGAATCGAAATTGCGACCACCTGCTCCGGTCCGACTCCGGCGGCGAGCAGAGTGCGGGCGATCGCGTTCGACTGCTCGTCGAGCATGCGGTATGTCAGGGTTTGCTCGCCCCAGATCAGTGCGATCTTGTCCGGATCGCGGGCGACGCCGTCGGCGAGTAGTTCGCGCAACAGCTGCGGCGGCTGACCGACACCGCCATCCACCGGGACCGATTGTGCCCGTTCGGCTTCGGTGAGGATGTCCACCGATGCCTGCGGCGCGTCCGCACCGGCAGTGACGAACCGATGTAGGAAGGCAAGGAAACGCGCATGGTGCGCGGCCAAGTCGGCGTCCGAATACAAGGCCGGATTGGCCTGAAAATCGATGTGCGTGCTTTCGCCACCGACACCGGGATAGAGGTTGAGGAACAGGTCGTCGATCAAACCCGACGTGAGGACATGCAGTCGACCGGTGATGGTGCCCAGCTGAATTCGGGTGTCGACCATCATCAGGTTGACCGACGGCCCGAACGTCGCGGCCTCGTCCATCGCCCAGCCGAGGTCGCGGACGATATCCTCCTGGCGGTACCGCTGCCGCCGCAGCGCGCCGGTGAGCTCGCCCTGCGCGGCCAAAGTCAGTTCGCCCACTGTGGTTCTCGCGTCGAGCCGCAGCCGCAACGGCACCACATTGGCGAGCATGCCACCCGAGCGCCGCATCGACGCCGTGGTGCGCGCGGACACCGGGAGGCTCAGCATGACCTCGTCCACACCGGTCATCCGTGCCAGATAGGCACCGAAGGCCGCGACCACGAGAGGCGCAAGGCTCGAGTTCATTTCGTGTGCGATTTCGTCCAGCCGCTCCGCGGTCTCGGCCGGCAACGCACCCGAGAACACCCGCGGATGCGCTTCGACATCGGCGGTGCGACCCGACAGGCTTACCGGATCGGCCATGCCGGCCAAATGCTCACGCCAGTACTCGCCGTCGGTGACGAACCTGTCCGAACTGCGGTAGGCGGCATCGGCCTCGACGATCTTCTCGAGTTCGTCCGCGCGCGAGCGTGGCGGCTCGACTCCCTCGATCTCGGCGTTGTACAGCTCGGCAGCGCGCTGCAGCATCGTCATCGCGCCAAAACCGTCCAGCACCAGATGGTGAATGCGCGCGTACCAGTAGTAGCGCTCATCGGCGAGACGCAGTGTGGCGAGCCGGACCAACCGGTCACGCAGCAAATCCAGCGGTGCGCTGTATTCCGCGCGCATCCATGCCTGTGCCGCGGATTCCGGGTCCGCTTCCCCGCGCAGGTCCAGGTAATCGATCTCCTCGTGCAGGTTCGGGTCCACCATTTGGAACGGGTAGCCATCGATTTCGATCAAGCGCAGATATCCGGTGCCGAATTCGCGGCCCGCCTGCTGCGCCGACCGCTGCAACAGCTCGACATCGAGGGGCCCGGCCAATTCCACGTACTGCGCGATGGATATTGGCGTGCCGCCCGCGACATGCTGGGCGAACCAGATCCCGCGCTGCGCCGCGGACAGCGGAAACGCTCCCGCGGGCAACGCGAACGAAGCGTCGGCGGATGACTCAGATCGCTGCATACGGTTCACGACCTCGAAAGTGCGGTG
The DNA here is from genome assembly GCF_001646865.1 of Aldersonia kunmingensis. Classification (GTDB taxonomy): domain Bacteria; phylum Actinomycetota; class Actinomycetes; order Mycobacteriales; family Mycobacteriaceae; genus Aldersonia; species Aldersonia kunmingensis. The sequence goes on from NZ_LRRB01000230.1 coordinate 21,759, forward strand.
CCGACTGAAGCGTATCGACCAATCTCGCTCGTCTTCGAGTGTTTGCTCGATCTCGCTGCGGCTCGGCTCGGGCAACAAACTCGGCGGCGACCGACACCAATCCGAGGCGGGACGAACCCGCCTCGGATCTGCGCCGGCCGTGGCAGCCCCGACGTACTACCGCGACAACCTTTGGGGTGATGGTATTGCCGATCTCCCCATCGGCGTATCGATTACTGTCGTCGCAAACTCCTAGCCTGGCAATACTGTGGCTAACCAACGTCAGCCGGCGGCTGTGAGCGGGGTGTCGGCGACGGTCATGTAGCGAACCAGGGTCGCCGCGTCGTCCAGGACCAACCACGTGATCGAATCCGGCAACTGCTTGCGGCGGGCACGGGTGGTGACGCCAACGACGACCTCACTGTCCTCGATCACGGCTTCGGCCGCCTCGGCGTCGACGCTGGCGAGCGCGGCGCCGGCCTTCGCTGCGGCCCACATGGTGACCACCGATTCGACGGCAGGCGGCATCGACATCACGATGTTGGCGCCGGGGCCCGCACCCATGTTGATCAGTACTCGGGCCAGGCGGTTCGACCAACCGTCGAGGTCTGCGTAGCTCAGCTGTGCCTCGGAGGACTCGACCGCGATGACGTTCGGATCGGCATCGACCGCGGCCCGCAACGGCTCGGGCGACTGCTGGATGAAGGGGCTGATCGGCGACTTCACGGTGGTGAGCATTGTGGTTCCTCCGGTTCGTGTGCGTTGACATGAACTCTTGTCGAAACCGGACTCGCCGAACAGAAACCCCAGTGGTGGGGGGCGCACCCCGCAGGGTGCATTGGTTTCACCCTGGGTGGGGGCTCTCGGTGCTTGGATTGATGACGGAAGCCACTCGAGGAGGAGGCACCGATATGAAGGCAATGGTCTATCACGGTCCCGGCAAGAAGAACTGGGAAGAAGTCCCCGACGCGAAAATCGAGAAACCCACCGACATCGTCGTGAAGATCGACACCACCACGATCTGCGGCACCGACCTCCACATCCTCAAGGGTGATGTCCCCGCAGTCACCGACAGACGAATACTCGGCCACGAAGGCGTCGGCACGATCACCGAGGTGGGATCGGCCGTCACGTCGCTCGCGGTCGGCGACCAGGTCATCGTGTCCTGCATCAGCGCGTGCGGACATTGCGATATGTGCAAACAGCGGGTGTTCTCGCACTGCCTCGCCGACGAGGGCGCCGCCGGTATCGGCTGGATATTCGGGCACCTGATCAACGGCACGCAGGCCGAGTACGTCCGCGTCCCGTTCGCCGAGACGTCGGTGTATCCACTACCGGCCGGCGTCACACCGCAGGAAGGCGCGATGCTGTCCGACATCCTGCCCACCGGTCACGAGATCGGCGTGCGGTACGGCAAAGTCAAGGTGGGCGACGTCGTTGTCGTCATCGGCGCCGGTCCGGTCGGCCTGGCCGCGATCATGACCGCGCGACTCTATGGTCCGTCGAAGATCATCGCCGTCGACCTCGACGCCAACCGAGTCGAGCAGGCAAAGCGATTCGGCGCCACGCACGGTGTGCTGTCCAGCGACAAGGATTGGAAAGACCAGGTCATGGCCCTCACCGACGGCCTCGGCGTTGATGTCGCGATCGAGGCCGTGGGGATCCCGCTCACCTTCCAGATGTGCCTGGACGTCGTCCGTCCAGCGGGGACCGTGGCCAACGTCGGCGTGCACGGCACCGGCGTACCCCTCGCGCTGGACACGCTGTGGATCTCGAATATCACCATCGCGATGGGCCTGGTCAACACCGACACCACCGCGACGCTGTTGAAGATGGTCGCCGAGCACACACTGCCCGCGGACCTATTCGTCAGCCACACCTTCGAGCTGAACAACATCGAGGAGGCCTACGACGTGTTCGGCCGCGCCGCGGAAACGAACGCGCTCAAGGTGATCCTGAACGCCTGACCGAGGTACCCGCCGCCCCGCCGTGATCACGAGCATATGGCCCCAAAATCCGCCGCCGGAGGGGCCATATGCTCGTGATCACGGCAGATTGGGAGCTGTCAGTACTCCGCCGGCAGCGCGTCGAACATGTCCTTGGTGACGGCGACGGCGTTGTCCGAGGACCCGCCCCGCACGACGAGGGTGGCGAAGGCAAGGTCACTGCGGTAACCGACGAACCAGGCGTGCGAGCCGCCGTCGACCTCGGCCTCGCCTGTCTTGCCGTATACCTCGCCCTCCCCGGTGATGCGGGTCGCTGTGCCGCTGGTGACAACCAGCCGCATCATCGAACGCAGGCCGTCGACCATTGCCGGACTCATCGGCGGACGGTCGCCGTCAATAGTGGTGTCGTGCCCGGCCAGCATGTGCGGCACGGGCGCGGAACCGTGCGCGACGGTCGCCGCGGCCATCGCCATCCCGAACGGGCTGACCACGACCTTGCCCTGGCCGAAGCCGTCCTCGGTGCGCTGCGTTTGGTCTTCGGCCGGCGGCACGGAACCCGAGTTCGTGGACACCCCGACGACGCTGTAATCCGGCCCGATACCCAACCGCGCCGCCGTCACGTGCAGCGCATCCGGCGCCATCTCGCTGGCGAGCTTGGCGAACGACGTGTTGCACGACCGTGCGAACGCGGTCGCCATGGACACCGTTCCGAGCGCGAACTCGTTGTAGTTGGGGATGCTCCGCTCGCCGATCACGATGCGGCCCGGGCAGGGCACCGATGTCCCCGGCGTCGCGAGGCCGGTCTCGATGGCCGCGCCCGCGGTGATGATCTTGAACGTCGACCCGGGCGGATACAGCCCCATGGTCGCGACCGGCCCGTCCTTGTCGGCGGCCTTGTTCTGTGCGATCGCCAGGATCGCGCCTGTTGACGGCTGGATCACCACCATCATTGTCTGTTCGACGCGCGCATCGACCGCACGCTGTGCGGCGACCTGGATGGGCCGATCGAGCGAGATGGAGAACGACGGCGCGGGCTGCGGCGCGGTCTCGGTGAGAACGTCCGTGTCCACACCGTTGGAGTTGACCGTCACCACGCTCCACCCGGCCTTGCCGTCGACCTCGTCGATCACGGTCTTCTTGACCTGGCTCACGAGTTCGGGGGCGAATGTCGGGTCGGTCGACACCAGGTCCGCTTCGTCGTTCACGGCCACCCCGGGCAACGCCGTGAGCACCGTCGCCACCTGGTCGTAATCCGCCTGCACGAGCGTCGCCACCGGATACGGATCATCCGAGGCGGTCGCAGACTCGACGATCGACTGCGCCGTGAGGTCCCGGGCGTACGGGCGCAGCGTGTCGACGAGCACCGTCGCCTCGCGCACAGGATCGGCGGCCGCCTTCGCGTCGAACTTCACCCGGTGCACCACCCCGGGCACCAGCACATCCGAGCCACCGTGCTCATTGACCCGTGCCCGCGGCGGCGCGGTCGCGCGCAAGGCCATCGTCTGGGTATCGCCCAATTGCGGGTGGATCGCGGACGACGACCACCGCACGGTCCATTCGCCGTCGCGGCGGCCCATCTGCAATTCGCCGGTGTAGGTCCACACCCGGTTTTTCGGCAGGTGCCACTCGTACGTGTATTCGACGCGGGCGGTATCGCCGTTGATCCGCGCAGCGCCCGCGGTGGCGGTCATCGTTTCGCCCTGCAAACCTTCCCACGCCGACGCGAGCGCCGCGCGGGCCACATCCGGACGGTCGGTCGCCTCGGCGGCATCGTCGAGGGAACGTTCGGCGAAGGCGTCGATGAAGGCTTCAGCCGCCGGAACCGGGCCCGCCGGCTTGGGGGTACATCCGATCGTCGCGAGCGCGAGCGCGGCTACGCCGAGCGCCCCGACCAGCCGCAGCCGGTTGCCTGCACCGACCGCCACGTGGGGAAATTGCACGCGCTCAGCCTAATTCGACACAGCCGGGATCCTGGGAGGCACGGCGGGGCGACGCATACTGCGCGCAGCACGATTTCAGTGCAAAAGGACGGTCGCGAACGTGGCGACCTGTTCGAACCCCACCCGCTCATACGCACGCCGCGCTGGGGTGTTGAAGCTGTTCACGTACAGGCTCGCGGTGCGACCCGAGGCGATCACCGCGTTGGTCACGGCGGCCGTACCGGCCGCGCCGATTCCCTCCCCACGCCGGTCGGGATTGACCCATACGCCTTGAATTTGGCCGACACCCCGCGACATCGATCCGACCTCGGCCTTGAAAAGCACTTCGCCGTCCTCGAATCGAGCCCACGCCCGTCCGGCAGCGATCAGATGCGCGACGCGCCTGCGATACCCGCGGCCGCCGTCGCTCGCGCGCGGGTCGACGCCGACCTCCTCTATGAACATCGCCACGGCCGCAGTCAGATACGACTCGAGCTCGTCCGGGCGAACCTGGCGCACGTGCGGGTCCGGATCGATGGCCGAAGCCCGGTTGGTGGCGAGCAGCGGCTGGTCGGGACGGACCTCGCGGGCTGGTCCCCACTCGGGTTCGAGCAACTGCCACAGCGGCAGGGCGAGTTCGCTGCGGCCGACAACCGACGAACACATCCGTGGAGCGCGGGCCGCACGCTCGGCGAATGCACGAATGTCTTCGAAGCCGCCCCGCAGCGGGACGAGGTTGGCCCCGGAGAAACACAGCGAGGACGCGGCACGTCCCCGGCTCCACATTTCCCCTTGGAACGCGCGTGGATCGACGCCGAACTCCTCGACCCGTGCGGCAACCATGCAGGTGGCGACGGGGTCGGCGGCGAGCGCACGAAGCACGTCCGGGACGTCCCGGGATCCGAGTTGGCGCGCACCGAGCAGCTTCAGCACAGGACTTGTCCTGTCGGCTCTTCGTGCACGTCCCTAGATTGCCACGAAAGCCCTACCTGGGGAAAGGCTCTGCGACGACGGTCAGCTAACTGTGACCACCGGCGATCCGGCTTCACTGCCGGCCCCGCCTTCCATCTCCTCGGCGATCCGCATGGCCTCTTCGATGAGCGTTTCGACGATCTGCGCCTCGGGCACGGTCTTGATGACCTGTCCCTTCACGAAGATCTGTCCCTTGCCATTTCCGGACGCCACGCCGAGGTCCGCCTCGCGGGCCTCACCCGGGCCGTTGACGACACAACCCATCACCGCGACGCGCAGCGGGACTTCCATCCCCTCGAGGCCCGCAGTGACCTCGTTGGCCAGCGTGTACACGTCCACCTGGGCGCGGCCACAGGACGGGCACGAGACGATTTCGAGCTTGCGCGGCCGCAGGTTCAGCGACTGCAGAATCTGCCCGCCGACCTTGACCTCCTCGGCCGGCGGCGCCGACAGCGAGACGCGGATGGTGTCGCCGATGCCCTCGGACAGCAGCGCGCCGAACGCGACAGCGGACTTGATCGTGCCCTGGAACGCCGGACCGGCCTCGGTCACACCGAGGTGCAGCGGGTAGTCGCACTGCGCGGCGAGCTGGCGATACGCCTCGACCATGATCACCGGATCGTTGTGCTTCACCGAGATCTTGATGTCGCCGAAGCCGTGCTCCTCGAACAGGCCCGCCTCCCACAGCGCTGATTCGACGAGCGCCTCCGGGGTGGCCTTGCCGTATTTCTGCAGCAGCCGTGGATCCAGGGATCCGGCGTTGACGCCGATACGAATTGGGATGCCCGCGTCACCGGCTGCCTTGGCGACTTCCTTGACGCGACCGTCGAATTCCTTGATGTTGCCGGGGTTCACCCGCACCGCGGCGCAGCCCGCATCGATCGCGGAGAAGATGTAGCGCGGCTGGAAGTGGATATCGGCGATCACCGGGATCTGGCTCTTCTTGGCGATCGTGGACAGCGCGTCGGCATCCTCCTGGCGCGGGCATGCGACCCGCACGATGTCGCAGCCCGAGGCCGTGAGTTCGGCGATCTGCTGCAGCGTCGCGTTGACGTCGTGCGTCTTCGTGGTGCACATCGACTGCACCGAAATCGGGTGGTCACTGCCCACACCGACCGGACCGACCTGCAGCTGCCGTGTCACGCGCCGAGGCGCGAGAACGGGCACCGGTCCCGCGGGCATACCCAATCCGACTGTCACGTGTTCCTAGCCCTCTTTCCGGCTCGTTCGAGTGGAGCCCGCGGAGCGAGCGTTTGGCTCCGAGCGGAGCCCGCGGAGCGCGCATATGCACCGCCTGGTCGCTGGCGGTTTCGATTCTACTAACCGCCGAACAGCTTGATCGGGTTGATCACGTCCGCCGTGAGCGTGAGCAGCATGTATGCCCCGCCTATGAAGATCACCACATACGTCGCGGGCATGAGCTTCAGATAGTCGACCGGCCCGCCGGGCGGCAGTCCGCGGCGCCCGCGCACCATATTGCGCACCTTCTCGTACCCGGTCACCGCCATGTGACCGCCGTCGAGCGGTAGCAGCGGCAGCAGGTTGAACGCGCCGAGGAAGAAGTTGAGGCTCGCGAGGAGCAGTACGAATACCTGCCACAGGCCGCGCTCGGCGACCTGCCCGCCGATCACGCTTGCGCCGACCACGCTGATCGGCGTTTCCGGGTCACGCTCGCCGCCGGTGACGGCGGTCCACAGGTCGGCCACCTTCGACGGCATCTCGGCGAGCGACTGCACGGTGCGCACCGTCATGTCGCCGGTGAACGCCAGCGACGCCGGGATCGCGGAGGCGGCGTTGTATTGCACGGGCTCGTAATAGTCCGGCCCGACGCCGACCGCGCCGACGGTGCGGACCGAGGTTTCGCCGGTCGCGTTGTCCTTCACCACGCGCTGAACCTGCTGCGGGAGCACCACCACGTCACGCGTCTCACCGTCGCGTTCGATCGTGTACGTGACCGCGCCCTGCGCCTGCTGCGTGGCCTGCTGGAACTCCGCCCACGTGTCGATCGGTTTCCCGTTCACCTCGGTGACGACGTCACCCTTCTGCAGACCGGCCTGCTGAGCGGGCCCGGTGCCGCTGCAGTCGGACAGTGTCCCGTCCGGATTCTGCTGCGCGACACAGCTCATGTTGCCTAGCGCGGTGGCGGGCGGCTCGTTCAGATTGGGCAGACCCCAGCCCACCGCCAGCAGCACGATCAGCAGGAAGCCGAGCAGGAAGTTCATCAGGATGCCGGCGACCATCACGAACATCCGCTTCCAGGTGGCCTGCCGGTACATCGCGCGGTCGATCTCGTGCGGCTCGATCTCGTCGAGCGCGGTCATTCCCGCGATATCGCAGAACCCGCCGAGCGGGATCGCCTTGAGGCCGTACTCGGTCTCGCCGCGCTGCACGGAGAAGATCTTCGGACCGAAGCCCACGAAGTAGCGGCGGACCTTCATACCGGTCGCCTGGGCCGCCCACATGTGCCCGCACTCGTGCAACGCGACCGATGCGGTGATGCCGACGGCGAACAGCACCACACCCAGGACGAACACCATTAAGAACTTGCCTCCTCGACGAGCTCCCGTGCCCGCTGCCGTGCCCAGCCGTCGGCGGCTAGTACATCGTCCACGGTACTGGGTTCGGCGGACCACTCGTCCGATTCATCGAGCACCCGCGCAACTGTCTCCACGATCCCGGGGAACCGGATCACACCGTCGAGGAAGCCCTGCGCAGCGACCTCGTTTGCCGCGTTGTACACCGCGGTCGTGCAACCGCCTGCCGTACCGGCCGCACGGGCGAGATCGACCGCAGGAAACACCGATGCGTCGAGCGGCTCGAACTCCCACGTCGCGGCCTTACTGAAGTCGCAGGCCGGCGCAGCGCCCGCAACGCGGTCCGGCCAGCCGAGGGCGAGCGCGATCGGCAGCTTCATGTCCGGCGGGCTGGCCTGAGCGAGCGTCGATCCGTCCGTGAAGGTCACCATCGAGTGGACGATCGACTGCGGGTGCACCGTCACCTCGATGCGCTCGTAGTCGATGCCGAAAAGCAGGTGCGTTTCGATCAGCTCGAGCCCCTTGTTCACCAGGGTCGCCGAGTTGAGTGTGTTCATCGGTCCCATCGACCAGGTCGGGTGCGCGTACGCCTGAGCCGGCGTGACGTCGTCGAGGGCCTCCCGGCTGGCGCCGCGGAACGGACCGCCCGATGCGGTCAGCACGAGCTTCGCGACCTCCTCCGCGCGTCCGCCGCGGAGGCACTGGGCCAGCGCGGAGTGCTCGGAGTCGACCGGGACGATCTGGCCGGGAGCGGCGGCGCGGGTGGCCAGCGATCCGCCGGCGACGAGCGACTCCTTGTTGGCCAGCGCGAGCCGGGTGCCCGATTCGAGAACCGCGAGCGTTGGTTCGAGGCCTAGGGAACCCACCAGCGCGTTGAGCACCACGTCCGCTTCGACGCGCCGGACGAGCTCGGTCACAGCGCCCTCACCGGACAGCACCGACGGATCGTTGAGCACCTGCGCCGCGGCCGGATCTGCCACCGCCACGTGCCGCACTCCGGTGGCCGCGATCTGCTGCGCGAGCAGATCCACCTTGCCGCCGCCCGCCGCGAGCCCAACCACTTCGAACCGGTCGGAATTGGCCGCGATCACCTCCAGCGCCTGGGTGCCGATTGATCCGGTGCTGCCGAGCAGCAGAACGCGCACTTTGTCTGACACGTGACTCATTCTTGCCGATCGCCGAGCATTGCTATCTGTGCGTACAGACCCGACCGGACCTGCCGAGGTACGACGCGCGGTCGTATGTCACGATAAGTCCCAACAGCAGCACCCATTCTCGAACATGAGGAGCGATCGTGGCCGGTAAGGAGTTGGACCCCGCGCACTACGACCCCGTTGTCGTCGGGCACGTGGATACGGCCGAGGTTCCCTCTGCAGCCTGGGGCTGGAGCGGTGAGTCGCGGAAGACTTTCCGGATCGCCGGCTGGGTCGTCGCGGTGATCCTGCTGCTGATGATGATCGGCAACCACAGCGGGCGCGTCGAGGACCTGTTCCTGATCGGCTTCGCAGCCGGCATTGTCGCCATCCTGCTGCGCGACTCGTACCTGAGCCGCCACCCTCGCTAGTCCGGGGTTCAATGCCTGACGCCGCCCGCTTTCAGCGGGCGGCGTGGCTTGTTCAATTACCTTGCGGCTCAGTCGCCGTCGAGGACGAACTCGACGCGCTGAGCACAAATCTCACCCAGATCGACATCCAAGCCGAGCCGCTCGGTCAGCCTGATCAATGGCACCGCGAGCAGTAGCGCCGCGGTGACGTCACTGAATCGCATATCGCCGATCCGATGCCCGGTCCGTTCCCGGTACCGCTCGAGGGTCTCCTCGCGGCTCGGTGTGCCGGGTGCGGGCGCCCGGTCGGGCAGCGGACTGCTGACCCAGTCGCTCATGAACATCCACGCCAGATCCGCGGCCGGGTCGCCGAGGTAGCTGATTTCCCAGTCAAGCGCGGCAGCCACGGTGGTGTCCGGGCGGTACAGCACGTTGGACATCCGCGCATCGCCCCAGCACAACCCGATTCGTTCGGGGACGTAGAGATGCTGGTCGAGCCAATCCAGTGCTCCCGATAACCGCTGGTCGATCCGGCGTTCACCGGCCGCCCAGTTGATGCCGTAGCGCAGGAAGTTCGCCAGCCGCTCAGGTGGTGCTCCGCCGAAGGCCTTCAGGTCCAGAAACCCGAGCCGGTAGCGCGCCGGATCGATCGCGTGGACGTCGGCGATGACATCGACGCAGGCGTTCCACATGGCGGCCCGGCCCGCGTCGTCGGTCTCTGCGTAGATCCCGCTCTCGTGATACGGCGGAACATCGCTGACGGTCTCCGCGTCGTACAACCGATCCATGACGAAATACGGCGTGCCCAGCTCCGTCGGGTCGGTCTCGATCCAACGCATTGTCGGCACCGGGACCGGGGAGCCGGCCAGTCGCTGCATCACCAAATACTGCCTGCGCAAATCGAAGTCGGGCAGTATCGAGAACTCCGGCGGCCGCCGCAGCACGAGCCCGAGGTCGGGGCCGTCGAGCCCGGTGACCTCGAAAAGGTAAGTCTCCGTTGAATAGCCGTGCGGCGCCCGGGTCCAGCCGGTGATCCGCGCCTGGTCAGCGCCGGCCAGACGCCGGCGAATTATCGGCTCCAGCGCGATCGGCAGGTCCTCCGGCGCGATCCGCGCGGGTTGCGTCGGGTCCGCGTCTTGTCGCGGCGCAGATTCGGCAGTCATCGCCTCACCATCCCATGTACCCGTAGCGGGGATAGGCGCCCATGAAGACCATCTCGACAAGGCCGTGCCCGACCTTGCCGTCCATCCTGACCTCGCACAGGGTTTCGCTGAGGAACGAAACTGGCCGGACCACTTCGAGATCGGTTGCATCAACGGTGAATCCGTCGACGAAATCGGTGCCGCGCCAATACCCCGACGCGTAGCCATTGAACTCCATGTAGCCGGCTAGCCCCGGCCAGAAATCGCACAGCGGGGTGACTTCGATCTTGCTGGTGGTGCGGTCGCCGCGAAGGACAGTGAACGTGCCGCCACTGATCACGCGAAGCTCGTCACGGAAGCGGAGGTCGTGCTCGACATCGATGATCGTGCCCGCCGACTTCCCCGAGTCGAATGGATAAAGCACCTCGCCCTCGAATTGCCACCGCTCGCCGGTACTGGTCTCGCGCTGCGCGAAATGCACCAGCTCGTCATCGAATTCGAAGATGCCCATGTAGTAGAGAACTCCGTCGGGGATCTCGCTCGGCTGCATTTCGGTGCCTTCGGGCAGGCTGCCGCCGCCGGGCCCATTGCGCACGCCCCACGAGTGATCGCGCCCGAACCACCAACGCTCCGGATCGATCTCGATGCGCTCGCCGTCGATGTCGAGCCAGCCCGAAAGCTCCCCGTTCTGATAGAACCGCCGCGCGTCCTCGCTGACCCGCCCCCGCGAGCGGTGGAACGCGGGGGTCTGTTCGTAGGCGTCGAACCGGCCCTGCAGTCGCAGGTCGAAACTCAGTCCCTGAACGTTGGGCGCCAATGTCGCACGCACGGCGCGCAGCGGCTCCTCGATCGAGTACGTGAACGGACCGACCGAGTAGCTGCCGAGCGGATCGGTCTGCGGGTTGAGTTCGGTCGACATCCGCACCACCTTCGTGGTGCCGTCGCGGCGAGTGACCATCGCGTACGCATCGGTGACGTTCCGGTTGGGGTAACGAGCCAGACCGGTCATCACGTTTATGTCGCCGGATTTGTCGAAGCCGTACATCACGATGCGCTCGACCCAGCGCAGATCGCTCTGGGCGACATGGTCGAAAGTTGTGGCCAGCTGATGGCCAAGCAGCTCGTCGTGCGGGGTCAACATCGCTCGTGCCTCCGTCGTTAGATTAGCCCTTCGCATTTCGTTATAGTGTTTAACGTAATTGAAGTCCAGAGGCATGCGAAAGTTCCTGACGTGACCACAACCGCCACCCAGCCCGGCCGGCCGCGCGATCCGGAAAAGGACGCCGCCGTCATCGAGGCGACCCGGCAACTGTTGGTCGAGAAGGGCTATCAAGGCACAACCGTCGTGGCCGTCGCGCGGCGCGCCAACGTCGGAGCGCCCACGATCTATCGACGCTGGCCCACCAAGGAAGCACTCGTGGAAGAGGTGGCCTTCGGCCACGCCCGGCCCGCGCCGGTGCCCAGTGCGACAGGAGACCTGGCGACCGATCTGCGCGCCTGGGTCGAGATGTTCCTCGACTGGCTCTCCGAGCCGGTGACCCGGGCCGCACTGCTGGGACTACTGGCCGCCTACCACCGGGACGAATCGATCTACGAGCGGCTTGTGCTGCACTCCGAGCAGGACGTGCGAGCCCTCATGTTCGACATGCTCGCCAACGACCTGCCGCAGCTGGCCACCGGGGAAATCAACGAGCGCGCCGACGCGGTGTTCGACCTACTCGTCGCGTCCACGGTGGTGCGGGCGATGACCGGCGGCCGATCGGACCGAGAAACCTACTGCGCCAAGACAACTCGCGCACTCGCCGCACTGGCCCGGACGGAGTGGGAATAGGTGCTAACTCTCCTCCGCCGCGAGCTGACCGCACGCAGCGGCGATCTCGCGGCCGCGGGTGTCGCGCACGGTGCAGGTCACGCCCTGGGCAATTACCCGCCGGACGAATTCGCGCTCGGCTGGCTTGGGGCTGGCATCCCATTCGCTGCCCGGCGTCGGGTTGAGCGGGATGAGGTTCACATGCACCAGCGGACCGAGCGCCTTTTTCAGTTTCTTGCCGAGCATGTCCGCCCGCCACGGCTGATCGTTCACGTCGCGGATCAGTGCGTATTCGATCGAGACTCGGCGACCGGTCTTATCGGCGTAGTAGCGAGCCGCATCAAGCACCTCGGCGACGGACCAGCGATTGTTGACGGGCACCAATGTGTCGCGCAGCTCGTCATCGGGGGTATGTAGCGAGACCGCGAGCGTCACGGACAGTCCCTCGTCGGCCAGCTTCCGGATCGCGGGCGCCAGCCCGACCGTCGACACCACCACGGAGCGCTGCGAAATGCCTAGCCCGTTCGGCGCGGGTGAGGTGATGCGGCGAACCGCGTCCACTACGCGCTTGTAGTTCGCCAGCGGCTCCCCCATGCCCATGAAGACGATGTTCGACAGCCGTCCCGAGTCGGCGTTGCTGCCGGGAACGCCAGGCACCTCGCCGTCCCGCATCGCCGCGGCGGCCGACCGAACCTGGTCGACGATCTCCGCGGTGGACAGGTTGCGCTGCAGCCCGCCCTGCCCGGTGGCGCAGAACGGGCAGGCCATGCCGCAGCCGGCCTGGCTGGAAATGCATAGCGTGGCGCGGTCCGGGTAGCGCATGAGGACGCTCTCGAGCAGAGTCCCGTCACCGGCCTTCCACAGCGTCTTGCGAGTGGAGCCGTAATCGCAGGCCACATGACGCAGCGGCGTCAGCAGCGGCGGGAAAAGCGCCTCGGCGACCGTCGCACGTACGCCGGCCGGCAAATCCGTCATCTTCTCCGGATCGGCCTCGAGCCGCCCGTAGTAGTGACGGGCAAGCTGATCGGCGCGGAATTTCGGCAGGCCCAACTCCTCGACCGCCGCGCGACGGCCATCAGCGTCCAGATCGGCGAGATGGCGAGGGGGCATGCCCCGGCGTGGAGCATCGAAAACAAGCGGGAGGGAGACAGCCATAGTTACTCCAGTGTCCCATCCGACGCCTGCGACATGCGAATTTGCGGCCGATCCGGGTGCAGTGGGACTGCCCACAGGGTATGCATCGACTATGGCGAGCAACCCCGATCCCCCGACACAGTCCGGTTCCGAGCCGGACGCTTCGCCGCGACCCGCCGACCAGAGTCAGGCTCCCCCGCCGACTCCGCCCATCCGCAAGATCAAGCGCACGCGCGTCAGCTCCGCGTGGATGGCACTGATTGTCGGCCTCGTCGTGCTGGTCATGCTGCTGATCTTCATCCTGCAGAACCTCGACAGCGTGCCGATCAACATCCTGTTCTGGGAGTTCAGCCTGCCGCTCGGCGTCGCCGTGCTGCTCGCCGCGATCATGGGTGCGGTGATCATGGCGATCGTCGGCGGGGTGCGGATCCTGCAGATCAGGAAGGTCGCCAAGCAGCCACCGGCGCCACGCCGGAAGGCTTGACCAGGGTGTGTACCCGGTAGCGCACACCGAGTTCCACGCCGGGTGTCTCGGCGAAGGCACGTTCGGCCACGGCTGGGCCGAACTCGATGCCGAGCACGGCACGTAACGCGTCCCGGTCACCAAAGACCCAGCGAGTGTCGACACGCCGCAGCGCGAAACCCGCCCGGTCGAAGAACTGCTCGACGCGCGCCGGGTCGTAATGCGGGAGATCCGCGCACATCCAGCGGCCATAGGGTTCCGCTGTCGCATCCAGATCGACCACCATGAGAACGCCACCCGGGCGCAGGACGCGAAGCGTCTCCGCGATCCCCGGCTCGCAGCCGGGACCGAAGAAGTAGGCGGTCCGGGCGTGCACCAGATCGATCGACGCATCGGGTAGCGGCAGGTGCTGCGCGGAGCCTTCCAGCACCCGCACGTTGGCCAGGTCACGGACCCGTTGGCCGGCCGCCGCGACGAGTGGTGGGTGCGGCTCGACGCCCGCTACCGATCGCGCCGTACGCGCGAAATCCGGCAGATGAAATCCCGAACCGCAACCGATATCGACCACGTCGCGGCCGATCCAGTCAAACAGTTCGCGCATGGTCTCGAACACCGCGCCGTCGGGATCCTGGGCTCGGTTCTCGAGCTCGTAGACCTTCGGCCAGTGCCAGATATTCGGGCTCGGCCGGATCGGCGAACGCCTCACAGCAGGACGGTGAATACCAACCACGACACCACTGCGGCGGGCAGCATCGAATCGAGCCGGTCCATGATGCCGCCGTGCCCGGGCAGCAGCGTGCCCATGTCCTTGATCTGCAGTTCGCGTTTGACCTGCGACTCGATCAGGTCGCCGAGGGTCGCGGCGAGGACGAGGGCCACACCGAGCACGATCCCCACGGCGATGTCCGCGTCGAGCAGCAGGGTCGCGGCGAGCACGCTGCCGACAATGCAGAACAGTAGTGAGCCGCCGAAGCCCTCCCAGGACTTCTTCGGGCTGACCGTCGGCACCATCGGATGCTTGCCGAACAGCACGCCGGCGACATAGCCACCGACATCGGAGCACACCACGCCGATCATGAACACGAGAATCCGCAGGTTTCCGTCATCGGCGAAGAGCGTGAGGATCGCCATGGCGGCGAATAGCGGAATCCACGCGAGTACGAAGATGCCGATCGAGGTGTCGCGCAGGAAGTTGCGCGGTGCCGTAGCCGTGCCGTGCTGGAACAGCCGCCACACCATCACAACGGCCACAGTCACCGCGAACGCGCCGACCACGCCCTCGGTTTCGTACGGCCAGGCCAACCAGATGACCGCCTGCCCGCCGAGAAGCAACGGGATACGCGGCACGTCGACGTCGGCCTCGGAGAGTCGCTTGATGACTTCCCAGGTGGCGATCGCCATTGCCACGGCGAGCACACCGATGAAGACCTTCTCAGCGAACAGCAGGAGGAGGATGACGCCGATACCGAGCCCGAATCCGACGGCCAGCGCGGCCGGGAGATTTCGTCCCGCACGAGAGGCCTTGGACGGCTCGTCCTGTGGGGTGGGGGCCGGCTTGTCGCCAGATGCCCCAGTCGTTGTTGCCGAATCGCCACCCCCCGATGCCGGATTCACCTCATCCGGACCGGCGATGTCGGGAACGGCGTCCTTCGGCGTCCCCTCCTTGCTCGGCACAATCACACTCCCGATCACGATCTCTTCGCCCGTCCTGTTCCCCACCGCACCTGCAATCCCCGTCGACCGGGGATTTAGACCTCGAGCAGCTCTGCTTCCTTGTGCTTGACCAGCTCGTCGATCTGGTGGACGTACTTGGCCGTGGTCTGCTCGAGCTCCTTCTCGGCGCGAACGACATCGTCCTCACCGGCCTCGCCGTCCTTCTGGATCCGGTTCAGCTCTTCCATGGCCTTACGCCGCACGTTGCGGACCGAGATCTTGCCGTCCTCGCCCTTGGCCTTGCACTGCTTGACCATCTCGCGTCGCCGCTCCTCGGTGAGCTGCGGGATCGCGATCCGGATCAGGTTGCCGTCGTTGGTCGGATTGACGCCGAGATCGGAGTTGCGGATCGCGGTCTCGATCGGACCGAGCTGGGACGGCTCGTAGGGCTTGATCACGACCAGCCGCGCCTCGGGCACCTGAATGCTCGAGATCTGCGTGATCGGAGTGATGGCGCCGTAGTACTCGACGACGATCCTGGAAAACATGCCCGGGTTGGCGCGACCGGTCCGGATTCCGCCCAGATCGTCCTTCGTCACCGAGACGGCTTTCTCCATCTTCTCCTCGGCGTCGAAGAGCGCTTCATCAATCACGGCCGTTCCTCCATCGTCTTTGCGCACATCGTCTTGGTTCGCTCGCCCAGGCCCCGGGAACACCTCCGGGCGCCGCGGGCGCGCCGGTCAGGACCTGACCAATGTTCCGATCTTCTCACCAGACACCGCCCGGGCAATATTGCCCTTCGTCAGGAGATTGAACACCAACATGGGCATCTGGTTGTCCATGCACAGGCTGAACGCGGTCGCGTCGGCCACCTTCAGGTTCCGTTCGATGACCTCGCGATGGGTGATCTCATTGAACATGGTTGCCGTCGGGTCGGTAAGCGGATCGGCGGTGTACACGCCGTCAACGGCCTTCGCCATCAGCACGACCTCGGCACCGATCTCCAGTGCGCGCTGCGCAGCAGTGGTGTCGGTGGAGAAATACGGCATGCCCATGCCGGCGCCGAAGATGACGACCCGACCCTTCTCAAGATGCCGGCGCGCGCGCAGCGGCAGGTACGGCTCGGCGACCTGACCCATCGTGATCGCGGTCTGCACCCGGGTCTGGACGCCCTGCTTCTCCAGGAAGTCCTGCAGCGCAAGGCTGTTCATCACCGTGCCGAGCATGCCCATGTAGTCCGACCGGGCCCGCTCGAGGCCACGCTGCTGCAATTCGGCACCGCGGAAGAAGTTGCCGCCGCCGATAACCACCGCCACCTGGACACCCGAGCTCACCACCTCGGCGATCTGCTGCGCGACCGTGGTAACCACGTCTGGGTCGAGGCCGACCTTGCCACCGCCGAACATCTCGCCACCGAGCTTCAGCAGCACGCGCTTGTAGCCCTGTCGGTCGGTTGCCGGATCGGACATCGGTCTCCTTCGTCGTACCCAGGTGCAGGCGGCTTCCATCCTGCCTCATGGAGGCGGTCGGAAAGGCCGGGGTTGGTTGGTTCGGTTGTGCGCGATTGCGCAGCGCCGCGCGGACGCAGGCATGCGAACGGCCCCGCGTCCGACAGGACGCGGGGCCGTTCAGGTGTTGCTTAGTTGGAGCCGACCTCGAAACGCACGAAGCGCTTCACGGTGACGCCGGCCTCTTCGAGAAGAGCCTTGACGGTCTTCTTCGAGTCGGTCACAGACGACTGTTCCAGCAGAACGACGTCCTTGAAGAAGCCGTTGACACGGCCTTCCACGATCTTCGGCAGGGCGGCCTCCGGCTTGCCCTCCTCCTTCGCGGTCTCCTCGGCGATGCGACGCTCGGCGTCGACGATCTCGGCGGGCACTTCGTCACGGGTGACGTAGCGCGCCTTGAGCGCGGCGATCTGCATGGCAGCGGCACGGGCTGCGTCAGCAGCCGCGTCGCCCGAGCCCTCGTACTCGACGAGCACGCCGACGCTCGGCGGCAGGTCCGAAGCACGCTTGTGCAGGTAGGCCGCGACCGGCTCGTTGAGCACGGCGACCCGGCGCAGTTCGAGCTTCTCGCCGATCTTCGCCGACAGGGCCTGCACGGCGGCGTCGACGGTCTGACCGTCGAGCGCCAGCGCGTTCAGGGCGTCGAGGTCGGCCGGACGGCCTTCCGCGGCGACCGCAACGATCTTGTCGGCGAGACCCTGGAACTCCGCGTTCTTCGCGACGAAGTCCGTCTCGGCGTTGAGCTCGATCAGCACGCCGCCCTTCGCGACGACCAGGCCCTCGGCCGTGGTGCGCTCGGCGCGCTTGCCCACGTCCTTGGCGCCCTTGATGCGCAGGATCTCGACTGCCTTGTCGAAGTCGCCATCGGTCTCGGCGAGCGCGTTCTTGCAGTCCATCATTCCGGAGCCGGTGAGCTCGCGGAGCCGCTTCACATCAGCAGCGGTGTAGTTCGCCATTATTGGCGAGCCTCCTTAACGAGTATTTGTCTGGAGAATCAGGCGTCCGCGGCGGGCGTCTCGGCCGGCGCCTCGGTGGCGGCCTCAACGGGCGCCTCGGCGGCGGCTTCGGTGACGGCCTCAGCAGCCGGGGAAGCCTGCGCGAGCTGCTCGAGCTCCCACTCGGCGAGGGGCTCGCCGGCGGCAACCTCGGGCTTGTCATCCGACGCGCTCTGGCCGGCACGGGCCTGAACGCCCTCGGCGACGGCAGACGCGACGACCTTGGTCAGCAGTGCGGCCGAGCGGATCGCGTCGTCGTTGCCCGGGATCGGGTAGTCGACGAGGTCCGGGTCGCAGTTGGTGTCCAGGATCGCGATGACCGGGATGTTCAGCTTGCGAGCCTCGCCGACGGCGATGTGCTCCTTGTTGGTGTCGACAACCCAGATGGCCGAGGGAACCTTGGCCATGTCGCGGATGCCGCCCAGGGTGCGGTCCAGCTTGGTCATCTCACGCGTGAGCATGAGGATTTCCTTCTTGGTGCGACCCTCGAAGCCACCGGTCTGCTCCATGGCCTCGAGCTCCTTCAGGCGCTGCAGGCGCTTGTGGACGGTCGAGAAGTTGGTGAGCATGCCGCCGAGCCAGCGCTGGTTCACGTACGGCATGCCGACGCGGGTGGCCTCGGCTGCGATCGATTCCTGAGCCTGCTTCTTGGTGCCGACGAAGAGCACGGTGCCGCCGTGGGCGACCGTCTCCTTGACGAACTCGTAAGCCCGGTCGATGTAGGTCAGCGTCTGCTGCAGGTCGATGATGTAGATGCCGTTGCGGTCGGTGAAGATGAATCGCTTCATCTTCGGGTTCCAACGACGGGTCTGGTGACCGAAGTGCGCGCCGCTGTCAAGCAGCTGCTTCATGGTTACGACAGCCATGGCTGTGTATCTCTCTTTCATTGCCGGTTGCTGCAGCGCGTCGTGCGACGCCTGCCCTGGCGCCCGCGGACCGTCCGAACCCGCAAGCGGGACCAGCAGACGGCCTGCTCGGAAGATGACCTCCGAGATTCGGGCGCGCGAAGTCGGCCTGTGCAAGCACAGACCGCTCAAACAGCATACGGGGTGGACACCCCGTGGTCATAACCGTCCCGAAGAGGGTTATCCGGTCTGCTCGGCCGCGGCCAGTTCCTTCTTCCACGCGCGGAAGCTCTCGTCCGCCATCCCGCGGCGCCAATAGCCGGAAATCGAGGCCCAACCGGCCGGAACCTCGCGGTCGCGACGGACGTATCGGCGCAGGTCATGCATCACTGTCTCGGCCTCGCCGTGGATGAAGACATGCACCTGCCCGGCACGCCACGGCATCGAACGAACCGCGGCGGGCAGCGGGGACCCGGAGCCGTCGCGATGCAACCAGGTGACCTGCACTCCCGCAGGCTTGCGCAGGTCGAACTCGTACTCGTGGCCGTCGACTTCGATGAAGGCGTCGCCAATCGCATCGGCAGGCAACGCCTCGAGCGCCGCGGCAATGGCCGGAATCGCGGCCTCGTCACCGGCGAACAGATGCCAGTCCGCGGTGTGGTTGGGCGCATAGGCACCGCCGGGGCCGAGCATGTCGATCTGGGTGCCCGGGGCCGCAGCAGCGGCCCACGGCCCGGCGAGGCCCTCGTCGCCGTGCACGACGAAGTCGATGACGATTTCCTTCGCCACCGGATCGACGGCGCGGACGGTGTAGCTGCGCACAACCTCGGCGCCGTCCTGATCGAAGACGATCTTGACGTAGGCGTCGGTGAACTCGCTGGGAACGAATTCGTCGAAACCGGGGCCCCCAAACCGCAACCGCACCATGTGGGGGTTGAGCCATTCGCTTCCGGTGACCGTCAGGGTCGTCCTTGCCTTCGCCACGCGCGTCCTCCGTCTTAGGTTTACCTCACCACGGTACCGTCGCTCTGGGACGAAGGGAGAGCGGTGACCGACGACCAGCGCTGGCCCGGATATGTATACGAACAGGGCGAGGATCCGGACTACCGCTTCAGCTTCGCCAACGAGCGGACATTTCTGGCCTGGCTGCGAACCTCGCTCGCGTTGCTGGCCGGCGGAGTCGCCCTCGATGCGGTCGAGTTGGACATTCCGCACACGTTGCAGGTGATCCTCGCCGCCGCGCTCGTCGTGCTCGGCCTGCTCGGCGCGGTCGCGTCCTGGGTGCGGTGGGCTCGAAGCGAACGCGCCATGCGGGTGGGCGGTCGGTTGCCCGCATTCGGATTCGGCACGGTCCTCGTCGCCGCGGTGATCGTCATCGCAGCCGCACTGCTCGCGGTACTGGTGTGACCCGGTGACCTCGCCTGGCCTGCAGAACGAACGCACTGCGCTCGCGTGGCAGCGGATGGCGCTGTCCGTGCTTGCCGGATCCGCGATCGTCACGCGACTGACGCTCGATCAGCTCGGCGTGTTCGCCTTGCTCGGACTGGCGGTGACCGTCCCCCTGTGCATTTGGGTGCTGGTGGAAAGCGAACGTCGCTATCGCCACGACGCCGGTCCGCGGGCGCGAGCCCGGTCCCGCGGCGGGCGGACGCATGCGGTGCTGGCACTCGCGGTCGCGCTGCTTGGGCTCACCGAATTGGTCGCGATGGTCGCGGCAGCATAGCCCGCCCATCGGCGCGATCGGCCACATTTCGGCGATCTGTGGATAGCCGAAAAGTTATCCCCAACAAGCACTCTCGCCGGTTCGCATGCCCCTCGGGGGCACACCATTGATGCATGCGCTCAGCCCACTTGCTCCTCTTGACCCTTCTCGCATTTTTCGTTGGCGCGGCACCAGCCGCAGGTGCGCCCCCGGGTGAGTTCGACTGGCCGTTGCGGCCACGACCAGCCGTTGTGCGCACGTTCGACAAACCCGAGCACGACTGGCTGCCGGGTCATCGCGGTGTCGACCTGGCCGGCGCGCCCGGTCAGGCCGTGCTCGCGGCGGGCGATGGCTTCGTCGCGTTCGCGGGCGAGGTCGCGGGAAAGCCTGTGGTCTCGGTCGATCACGCCGGCGGCTTGCGCACAACCTACGAACCGGTCGAGGCAACAACGACACTCGGCCGCCGCGTCGGGCGCGGAACACCAATCGGGACACTCGCGCCGGGCCATCCCGGCTGCCTCCGACCTGCGTGCCTGCATTGGGGTGTGCGTCGTGCCCGCGAGTACCTCGACCCGCTGGGCCTGTTGCACCTCGCGCCGATCCGGCTCAAGCCGGTGGGGTCCCGGTGACCGGGCCGTCGAGCTGCTCGGCGAGCACACCGGCCTCGTGCCGCAGTTCCGCGGCCCGCTCGGGCCGACCGATCCGCTCGTATTCCTGTGCCGTGGTATGGCGTTCGGTGATCTCGGTTCGGACGATCGCTTCGATCTGGGCGGTATCGAGATGGCGGCGCGACACCTCCGCCGCACCGAGCCCGGCGGCATCCTCGATCGTACCGGCCGGACGATCGTCGGTGATACCAGCAGACTCGGCATTGTCGATTGCGGCGAGCGCGGACCGCAGCGCCCTGGCCGCGGGTTTGTCCCGTACGCGCATCGCGGCGCGAAGGGCCGCACGCATCCGGTCGCGCAATTCGACTCCTGCTTCCATCGGCGAAATCCTTTGCGGGTTCGTTGATGTGTGGCCAGGATTTCTACGCTCGCGGATGCGCCTGGTCGTGCACCTTGCGCAGTCGTTCCACCGACACGTGCGTGTAGAGCTGGGTGGTCGCCATGCTGGCGTGACCGAGCAACTCCTGCACGACACGCAGGTCCGCTCCGCCTTCGAGGAGATGGGTCGCAGCGGAGTGCCGCAATCCGTGTGGCCCGATATCGGGAGCGCCCGGTACGGCGGACACCACGTCATGCACCACCGCACGGGCCTGCCGCTGATCGAGGCGCCGCCCCCGGCGCCCGAGGAACAGCGCCGACCCGGATGCCTCGATGACCAGCGCCGGCCGGCCGACATCGAGCCAGGCACGCAGCGCGACTGCGGCCGGCTTTCCGAAGGGCGCGCTGCGCTGCTTATCGCCCTTACCGATGACGCGCACCAGCATTCGCTCGTGATCGATGTCGCCGATATCGAGTCCGCACAGCTCCCCCACACGGATCCCCGTGGCGTACAGCAGCTCCACGATGAGCGCGTCACGAAGTGCCAGCGGGTCGTGCTGCGCGGCGCCGGCTTCGGTGGCGCGCATGACCTCGGCGGCCTGATTGCTGCGCAACACGGTCGGCAGGGTGCGATGGGCCTTGGCGGCAGCGAGTCTGATTCCGGGGTCGGACGGTATCCGCCCGGTGTGCGCGAGCCAGGCGGTGAACGTTCGCACCGACGAGGTTCGCCGCGACATCGTTGTCCGGGCTGCACCGGTGGCCTGCTGTGCGGCCAACCAGGACCGCAGCTCGTGCAGGTCGATATCGCCCAGACCGGCACCCGGGTTCTGCGCGAGCACATGACCGAGCAGCGAACGCACATCGGCGAGATATGCCCGCACCGTGTGCGGCGAGCGCCCCCGTTCAAGGCGCAGGTGCTCGCCGAACGCCTCGACATCCCTGGCAAATCGGTCGGGCAACTCGGTCATGCGACCACGGTCGCCGCCGTCACTGCACCATGCAAGCGGACGCGCCGCGGGGGTCGAGATCCGCCGGAACGACTGCGCAGGGCCGATGTGGCGGGCTCGTGTGAGCGCGGCCGTGGTCGCGGCGGCTAGTGCGCGCGGCCGCGGAAGGTTCTCGCTCGTGTGGTGGCCAGCAATGTCGCAATGACGATGCCCATGAGACCGTTCACGATCGCGGCGCCGAGCGCGGAGGCCAGGCTGGTCGCAGCCAGGAACGGCAGCACGATGACCGCGATGACGACGAGCGCGGAGATCCAGCTGAAGAACGTGCCGGGCGACGGGACACCCTGGAACAGCAGCAGCAGGACACCACCGGCAAGGAGCGCCGCGATCGCACCGCAGACACCGGCTACCCACGGCGCGTCATTGCCGTACATCCACACCACGGGGGTGTCCATGCGCCGATAGATCGCCTGCACAATCGCGGCCGCGATGGTTCCGGCCAGGAAGGTCGTCAGCGCGGTTGCCGCGACGCCGGCGAAGAACGGCTTGCTGTCGAAGGTCGGTTGCGGGCGCGGACGCTGTTGCGGCGGCCCGTGTGCCGGCCGGCCGACGCGAGTCGGGTACTCCTCCGGTTCATTCGAATATGCCCGGGCACCGCGGTTCTCGTACTCCCCCGGATCGTTCGAATACGGGTAACTCATTGCCGCGCGTCCTTCCGCCGTGGTTGCACGTGTGCTCGCCGCGGCGAATCTACCCGCCGGGGGCGGCCACGCCCACCGCCCAACCGCGTCAATCTCGTATTGACGGATTGAAATCGTCAACCTAGCCTTGACGCATGACGACAGTGCGGCTCGACGACCTCATCGACGGCATCCGGACGGCCCACCCGGATCGGCCGCTCGACCAACTGACCTCCGCGGTCCTGGCCGCGCAACATTTCGAGGACATCGCCGATCACTTGATCGGTCACTTCGTGGACCGCGCGCGGCACAGCGGCGCGTCGTGGTCCGAGATCGGCGAGAGCCTGGGCGTAACGAAACAGGCTGCGCAGCAACGTTTCACGCCCAAGGCGAGCCAGGAGATGTTCTCCCGGTTCACCGACAAGGCGCGCACAGTGCTGGTCCGCTCGATGGAGCTCACGCGCTCGAACAACCGCTCCGAGATCGAGCCCGCGCATATCGCCGTCGCGCTGGCCGACGTGCCGGACAGCCTCGCGCTGCACGTGCTCGCAGCCCAGGGCGTCACCCCGGAGGCGCTGCGTGCCGCCCTCGCGCCGCAGGTGGCCGGGCCCGAGGACGCGCCCGAACCGCCGGTGCTGATCCCCTACTCGGGCGCGGCGAAGAAGGTGATCGAACTGAGCGTGCGCGAGGCGGTCCGACTAGGACACAACTACGTGGGCACCGAGCACATGCTGCTAGCCCTGCTGGCCGAGAACCCGGGCGCGCCGGTGGTTTTCGCCGATCTGAATCTCGACGCGGCCGCCGTGGAGGCCGCCATTACCGAGGCCCTCGCCTCCATCGTCGCTGATACGGACAACGCTGCGCAGTGACGGTCGCGAAGTCGCTTCTGCTGTTCGCGCTTGCCGCGGTCGCAGAGATCGGCGGCGCCTGGCTGGTGTGGCAGGGCGTCCGCGAGCATCGCGGCGGCTGGTGGATCGGTCTGGGGCTGATTGCGCTGGGCGCATACGGATTCATCGCGACGATGCAGCCCGATGCGCATTTCGGGCGGATCCTGGCCGCTTACGGCGGCGTGTTCGTCGTCGGATCACTGTTGTGGGGCATGGCCTTCGACGGTTTCCGCCCCGACCGGTGGGACATCATCGGCTCGGCGATATGCCTCGTCGGTGTCGCGATCATCATGTACGCCCCGCGCGGCTGAACCGAGTGGGTCGCCGGCCGAAATATTCGGCCGGCGACCCTGCTTCACTCACACCGCCCTGGTCGGTGCTGCGAAGCGGATCACGGCAAGCTGCCGCCGATGTTCGGGTTGGGGTCGAAGTTCCAGGTGGTGCAGCCGAACTGGACGTCATCGACGTGCGACGTCGAGACCGCGTTGTTCCGGCCCAGGTTGACGCCATAAGCGGTGACGCGAGCGTCCGGGTTCTGCGCGATGATGTCCGACAACGTGTCGCTGTCCGACTGACCACTCGCGCCGGCGATTGGGCGGGTGCTCCACCACTTGCCGTTCTGGATATTCGATTCGTTCACAAAGCCATTGGTGCTGCCGAGCGGCTCGCCATTGAGGTACGGCTCGTAGACCAGCGTGGTGAACCCGGTCGTGTCGCCATCGTCGCGCTTGGCGTCCAGGATCTTCAGCTGATAGCTCGCCTGCACGGCGCCTTCGGTGTGCTGCCGGTAGCCAAGCGCCCCAACCTCGCTGAGCTTGACGTTCGCCGCGTGGTAATAGTCCGCCTTCTCGGCGGGCGTGGTTACCTTCAGCTGCAATGAACCCGCACCGGTCGCGCCGTCGGGTCCGGCAACGTACTGCGCCGGCACCGTGCCATCGATTGGGTCCCAGCCCTGCGGCAACGCGGGCACGGACGGTTGTGAACCGCAGATCGGCAGCGGAATCTCCGGGCTCGCCGATGCGGTGGATGCGCCGGCCATCAGTGCGGAGCCCGCGAGCGCGCCAGCACCGATCGAACTCATCACCTTGCGCACCTTCATGTGTTACCCCCTTCACTCGGTGGATGTGACTCAGTCCAAATCGGACTCCCTACCCCCTACCCGGGACATTCCCTTGCCAAACCAATTGGCCTGATCCGAATTTCCCGCAAAGGTTGGGGAAACCGACTGATACACAAGTGTTTATCCTGTTCATAGCAGCGAAATAGGCAGCGGGCCAATGCGCCGAAGGCAGCGAAGATCGACCCGCCGTTCACGAGTCATCGATCAGTCGGGACGACTCAGCCGCGCGCCGCGGGCGCGCTTCCGACGCCGTAGAAGTGCGCCATATCCTCGCCGGCCGCGTAACTGTCCATCCAGGTGTGGAACCAGTCCGGGGCGACCACATCGCCGGGATGATGCGTCGGCGATTGCGAGCGCACGAGGCCCGCTACGAGTCGAAGCAGTTGCCTCGACGGAATGCCCTCGAATGTCGTGCGATACGGCGCCGTGAAGAACCGGTTCACCACCGGCAGCCGGGTGAGAGTCTCGGTGCGCCAGATCTCACCGGTCGCCACCCGCGGGTCGACGCCCATGTCCTCTTCGGGCACCGCCTCGCGGAACCCATCGGCAAGCTCTCGGGAGACGGCGAGGATGTGCGACATCGACCGCGGCAGCATGCGCATCTGGTACCACCGACTGGCGACCACTCCGTCGAAGACGATTTGCGCGGAACTGCGGTGCTCGATCTCCTCCACGTAGTGCCACAGGAAGAGCGATGCCACTCGCGTATCGCCGTTGTACAGGCGGTCGCGGTTCTCGATCATGAAGGTGAACAGCGGTGGAAAGGTTGCCTCGAGGCTGGCGATGTAGGCGAGGTGGAACTTCAGCGGCTGCGCCGCGAAGAGCTCCTCGTAGCCACTGACGACACGGTCGAGTACGGGACCGAGTCCGGGGTATTGCGCGATCAGGCCATTCACGTGCCGACGGTGAGCAGCCGAATGCTGCGACTCCTGGGCGAGGAAGACTTCTGCCTCGGCACGCAAGTCTTCGTCCGTCATTGTCCGCAGCGCGTCCTTCACTGCGAGTACGAGGTAGCGCTCGAATCCGACGGCGATGAAGGAAATCATATTGGCCATCAGCCCGGAACCGGGATTCGCCGGATTCCACTGGAACGGCACGTCCGAATCGACGTCGAAGCGCATTCGACGGAACGTCACTGCGGTCATGTTCGCTCGACTCTCCCGATCCCGCATTCGGATCACTCGGCGACGAGTTGCCAACGTCCCGATCAGGCTAGAGTCCGGCTTGACGGATCGTCAATAGTGTCAAGCCATGGAGTCGCGCGACAATCGGCGCCGCAGCTGAGTGCCCCAGCTATCGCCGGTTTTGCTACTTGCGGCGGACTATGGGCTCCGCGCGTCGATTTCCGACTTCACGACGGGCGCGACCCAACGCCGCAGTAGGTCGCGTACGTCGCGACGGCCGGGCTCATCGGGATCGACGATGAACGACTGGAGCATGCGCAGCATGTACTCGACGAGGTCGTCTATCGCGGGATCGTCGAATCCGAGGGCCGCCCAATTCACGTCCATGCCGGCGAGGATGCCGCGGCCGAATTCCCTCGCCCGGCTCGACGTGACGCCCGCAGACGCCTTGCCGAACTCGTGCGCCAGCATCAACTGCACTGCCTTGTCGCTCGGGATCCATTCCACCGTGTACACAAGGCTTTCGACCATCGCGTCGACCGGATCCGTGATGCCGACCAGGTGCTCGATGAGTCGTTCGATGAACCGCAACCCCGATCGGGTCGCCGCTGCTTCGAGCAGCGCGTTGGGACCGGGAAAGTAGTTGTAGACCGTCTGCCGGGATATTCCGAGCGCCCGCGCCACATCCGCAACCCGCAGGTCACCGCCGCGCTCCACGATCGCGTCATCGGCCGCATCGAGGATTCGGTCGATGGCCTCTTCGTCACTCGCCGGCGTGGATCCGCCCCAGCCATGGGTGCGCATGAACGCGATCCTTTCTGCGCCGCAACAGGGGTGTCAAACGGTTGGTCGCCCTGCGAGTCGAAACGCCTCCGAGAACCGGGCCGATCGCCGTGCGCAGCACGGGCATCGCGACTCAGTGCGACAGCATGCGGAACCACCCCACTTCGTCCCGGCCCACGAATCCCGCTGTCTCCAATTGCGGCAGAACAGACCGCACGTCGACGAGCGCCACGCCGGATGCCTCGGACAGCTCCCGCGGACCTCGTGATCCGACCGCAGGCAACGCGTCATAGACGGCCAGCGAGTCGCCACGCAGCTCATCGGTGGGACGGGCAATGGCCAGTTCGGCGGTTACCGGCAGTGTCAAAGGCCCGGCCTCGGCGATGACGTCATCTGCGGACGTGACCAAACGCGCCTCCCCGTCGCGAATCATCCTGTGACACCCCACCGACGTGACCGATGCGATCGACCCCGGCACGGCCAGCGAGGGCCTCGAGAGCCGGCGTGCCCAGCCGGCCGTGTTGCGGGCACCGCTGCGACGACCGGCCTCGACCACAACCACCGCGTCCGATAACGCTGCCACCAAACGATTTCGAGTGAGAAATCGATGGCGGGCTGGTGTGACGCCCGGCGGGTACTCGCTCACCACGAGACCCTCGCGCGCGATATCCGACAACAACCGCGCGTGCTGCGCCGGGTACGCCTGGTCGATTCCACACGCGAGCACCGCGATGGTCCGGCCACCGGACGCGAGCGCTGCGCGATGCGCCGCGCCGTCAACCCCGAGCGCGGCCCCCGACACGATGGTCCAGCCGCGGCCGGCGAGACCCCCCACAATCTCGCCGGCCGCGTGCTCGCCATATGGACTCGGTGCGCGGGTGCCAACCACGGCCACCGCACGTTCGGTGAGTTCGGACAGCGGTGCTGAGCCGAGCGTCCACAACGCCAGTGGCGCAGCGAACTCGCGGTCTCGAGGGCTGCCGTCTCCCCGTTCCGGCCGCCCTTCGGCGCGGGCCCTTCCGAAAGCCAACATCCGCCACGCCGGCCAGTCGTTGTCCTCCGGTGTCACCAGCCGGCCACCCATTCGGCCCACGAGTTCGAGGTCGCGCTCTGCGGTGTCGAGGTGCCTGCGTGCGGCGGTGCGGCGCCGCAGGACCTCGGGCAAGTCCCAACCGCGCACGGCCCGAGCCGCTTCCAGGACACCAACCGATTCGATCAACTGCAGCAGCGGCGCGCACGGCCCTTCCGCCACCCGGGACAGGTACGCCCATGCAGTGCGGCGTCGCTCGAGCATGCTCATCGGTCCCGCCTTTCCTTGAAGTTCAAGGCCGCCGCGACATCGCCGGCCTCCGGAATCACCGCACCGCGCAAATCCGCAAGCGACCACGCCACTCGGATCGCCCGATCCGCACCGCGCGCGGTCAGACTCCCGCGGCGCAGGGCGTCCTCGACTGCGTACAGTGCCTTGCGCGGCAATCGATATCGCTGGCGCAGTGCATGCCCCGGCACTTCCGCATTCGTCCGCCAGCCATGCTCCCGCCATCGCTGTGCCGCGGCGGAGCGCGCCTGCGCGACTCGTTCACGCACCACCGCGCTACCTTCCGCTATCTCGCCGGAGTACGACCCGGTCGCAAGCGGCGCCAGCGTCACCCGGATATCGACCCGGTCCATCAGCGGTCCGGACAATTTGCCGAGGTACCGGCGTCGCGCCGTCGGCGGGCACACGCAGTCGATTTCCCGAGCGGGCGCGCATGGGCAGGGATTCGCAGCGAGAACCAATTGAAATCGCGCCGGATAGCGCGCCACCCCATCACGGCGGGCGATCCGGACCTCGCCGTCTTCAAGTGGGGTGCGCAGCGATTCGAGCACCTTCGTGCCGATCTCCGCACATTCGTCGAGGAAGAGCACGCCCCGATGCGCGCGGCTCACCGCGCCGGGCCGCGCCATGCCCGAGCCACCGCCCACCATCGCGCTCACCGATGTGCTGTGGTGCGGCGCGATGAACGGCGGCATGATGATGAGCGGGTTGTCACCGGGTAGCAGCCCGGCGAGCGAATGAATCGCGGTGACCTCCAGCGCTTCCTGTTCGGTCAGCGGCGGCAGGAGACCGGGTAACCGTTGCGCGAGCATCGTTTTCCCGACCCCGGGCGGGCCGGTGAGCATGAGGTGATGCGCGCCCGCTGCAGCAACCTCGAGCGCCCAGCGGCCTTCCTCCTGGCCGACAATCTCGCTGAGGTCGGCGCGGACCGGTGCGCCGTCATCGCTGCGTGCAGTCGGCGCGGCCAGATCTCCCTTACCGCGCAGCCAATCAAGCACGCCGCGAAGGTGATCCGCACCGAGCACGGTGACGCCCTCCACCAGACTGGCCTCGCCAAGCGCCGACGAGGGCACCACTACACACGACCACCCTGCCTGTCGCGCCGCGAGCACCGCCGAAAGCACCCCGCGCACGGGCCGGATCCGGCCGTCGAGGGCGAGTTCGCCGAGCAGCACTGTCTTGTCCAAAGGCGTGGGCGGCAACGAGTCCGCCGCGTCGAGTACTGCCGCCGCAAGTGCCACGTCGTAGACCGACCCCACTTTCGGCAGCGTTGCCGGCGACAGCGCGAGAATCACGCGCCGTTCCGGCCATTCCTCCCCGGAGTTGATGACCGCGGCGCGTACGCGGTCGCGCGATTCCTGCAGCGCGGTATCGGGCAGACCTACCAGGTGCACACCGGGCAGGCCGCGCCCGATGTCCGCCTCGATCTCGACGATGTGCCCGTCCACCCCGGATACCGCCACCGAGTGCGCACGTCCGAGCGCCATCAGAACACCGCCCGCAGATGCTCGATAACCGGGTCAGCGCCCTTCCCCAAAAGCACTGACACCACGTCGAACCGGACGTCCACCCAGCCGGATTGCTCGGTCAGCCACAGCCCCGCCAAGCGGCGGATCCGCGCCTGTTTGCTGAACGTCACCGCCTCGGCCGGCGACCCGAAGCCAGTTCCGGAGCGAGTCTTCACTTCGACGAACGCCACCACGGGACCGTCTCGTGCGATCAGGTCCAACTCGCCGTAGCGACACCGCCAGTTGCGGCACACGATCCGCAACCCGCACTCCTCGAGAAACTCGGCGGCGAGATCCTCACCCCGAGCACCCAGTGCCTTGTTGTTTCCCACGCGATCGAGCATTGCGCAACGGCGACCCCACCCAGGAGGCGTGACCTGGCGAAATAGGTTGCCTTGTTAGCGAATTGGCGACTGTGGATAACCGCCTCGAGCGAGGCGCTACCTGCTACTCCGCCCAACGGACCACCCGACAATCCAGCAGAACAACGCGAAAGTCCACAGCAGTAGACCAATCGCGGTCGACCATCGTTCGGCAGCCACCAGCCCAACGGTTCCCAAGACCGCTGAACACACGCCGATTTGGTTGTACAGCCGTCCGCTGTGGCCCGCCGGCCCACGATCGGTGATGTCGAGTGGCCGGGGCGCTTCGTTTTCGACGTATTCGTCGTCGGAGTACTCGAAACCGTCGTAGCCGCTCTCTGCAAGCGCGTACGCAGCGTCGTTGGCCGGCTCGAGCTCACCACTCAGGTCATAGGTGAAGAGCA
Source organism: Aldersonia kunmingensis (assembly GCF_001646865.1). Classification (GTDB taxonomy): domain Bacteria; phylum Actinomycetota; class Actinomycetes; order Mycobacteriales; family Mycobacteriaceae; genus Aldersonia; species Aldersonia kunmingensis. The sequence continues at coordinate 52,023 of NZ_LRRB01000230.1, forward strand.
TGATTCCCGCCTCGTCGGCGTAATCAACCGCGTGGCGCGAGTACCCGCTCGCGCTGAAGAACAACAGGTCCAGATGTGTCCGGTCGCCACGCGCGCCATACAGCCGCTGAATATCAGGCCGACCCACTTGGGAACCTTTGTGCTTCACCTGACCGAGTGCCCGCTCAGAAATCGCATCGACTCCGCCGTCGGCCCCGGGCTCACACACGTGCGCGTCGAGGTACCCCAGCGAGCGCATCCTGGCCACCGCGTTGAACTCGGCCTCGCGCGGCGTATTGATGTAGACCACGCGCGGATATTACAGAACCGGCCGTCCAGCGCCGACGACCGGTTCATGGCGAAAACGCTTCCGCTACAACCGCGCCCGCACGTCGATCGCGGTATCTGTTGTGCGCATCGGGCGGATCAATCCCTCCTGCACGAACGAGGCGATCAGCTCCCCTGCCTGTGTGTGCACCTGCCCGCGCACGTACGACATGCCGGCACCGACCTGCGTGCTGTCGTGGGTGTACAGCAGCCAGCCGTCCCACTTCACCGGTTCGTGGAAGCTCACAGTCACGGTCATGGGCGCGGTGGAAACCGTGTAATGCGCCTGGCTGGTGCCGATTCCGGGATGAGCGCGCATGGTCGTCGAGATCGACAGGTGCCCGGTGAAATGCGCCAGCAGCGCCTTGGCGAGATCGTCGCGCTGCGGGATGGGGTCGTAATGCAGCCACGCATACAGCTCGGGCGGGCCCACCTCATCGGGGCTGTTCACATCGTGGACATCGACCAGACGCACCTCGCGGCCGGTCACGCCCATCGGCGTGTCGATCGCGCCTTCGGGTGCCGTCACATCGGGCCGCGGCGCATGGTGGCGGATGACGTCCCCGGTAGGCACATCGGCGAGCACCGTGATGACCGCGCACCGTTTGCCATTCTGCTCCGCGTACACCAGCACCGTGGCGGTCGAGCGACCCTCATGCATGACGTCGAGCACCAGCGCTACAGGCGTCTCCACGACGATGGGCCGGCTGAACACCGCGTGTGCCGAACGGATCGACTTGTCCGGGCATCGCTTCGCCACTGCGACCACGGCCTGTGCGAGCACCTGCGTGCCCTCAACGACCAATCGGTCCTCGCCGTCGTCGATGCCGGTCTCGCCGATGAACCGGTCCTGACCGTCCGGTGTCACGTCGAACATCTCGAGCAGTTTGGTCGCCGACCAATAGGTCGTCTCCACGTCCTGCGAATCCGCCGTCATCGTCCGCAATCCTTTCTATGTTTGACAGGTTAGAAGCTTTACAACTCAGAATGAGAATGTCACGCTCTTTCTAGGAGAATTCCCCTAACACACCATGGTGGAGGTTCGTCATGCCCCGCGAGCTGCCGTTCCCGGTTTTCGATGCCGACAATCACTTGTACGAGACCCGGGAAGCACTGACGAAGTACCTGCCGGAGAACCGCAAGCGACTTATCGACTACGTCGAGGTGCGCGGTCGCACGAAGATCGTCGTGCGCGGCCATATCAGCGAGTACATCCCCAACCCGACCTTCGACGTGGTCGCCCGACCGGGCGCGCAGGAGGAGTACTACCGCAGCGGCAGTGGCGGTAAGTCCTACCGCGAAATCATGGGCAAGCCGATCCCGTCGATTCCGGCATTCCGTGAGCCCGGACCGCGGCTCGAGGTGATGGACGAGCTCGGCCTCGACTACGCGCTGATGTTCCCCACGCTCGCCTCGCTGGTCGAGGAGCGCCTCAAGGACGATCCCGAGGCGATTCACGATGTCGTGCACGCGCTCAACCAGTGGATGTACGAGACGTGGTCGTTCAACTACCAGGACCGCATCTTCGCCACCCCGGTGATTACGCTGCCGATCGTCGACCGAGCGCTTGAAGAGCTCGAATGGTGTCTCGAGCGCGGCGCGAAGACCGTGCTGGTCCGACCCGCGCCGGTACCGGGGTTCCGCGGCAGCCGCTCGTTCGGCCTGCCCGAGTTCGACCCGTTCTGGCAGGCGTGCGTCAAGGCCGGCATCCCCGTGTCGATGCACGCCTCGGACTCCGGCTACGCCGAGTTCCTCAACGTGTGGGAACCGGGTGACGAGTACCTGCCGTTCAAGCCGAACGCGTTCCGGATGATCGCGATGGGCAAGCGCCCGATCGAGGACGCCATGACCGCCCTCGTCGCGCACGGCGCCCTGAGCCGCAACCCGGACCTGCGGATCCTGTCCATCGAGAACGGCGCATCGTGGGTTTCGCACCTGCTCAAGCAGTTCGCGGACGTACACCGCAAGATGCCGCAGGAGTTCCTCGAGGACCCGATCGTTGCGTTCAAGCGTGCGGTCTACGTCGCCCCGTTCTGGGAGGACAACTTCGCCGAGGTCGTTGCGACCATGGGCGCCGACCGCGTCGTGTTCGGCTCCGACTGGCCGCATCCGGAGGGCATGGCGGAGCCGCGCAACTTCGTCGACGAGATCTCCGACCTCTCGGTCGAGGACCAGGCGAAGATCATGGGCGGCAACATGATGGACCTGTTCAAGATCAAGCAGCAGGTATCGGCCTGACCCTCAGCGGCGCTGCGGCGGCTCGCGCCGTCGCAGCGCCCGCGTGTGAGTACCGCGATCCCGGCAACCAGCAAGGAGCACCCACGATGAGTTTGGTGGCGGGACGCGGACCGTTCGGCAACGACCCGGCTGGATGGTTCACACCGGCCGTCCCCGAAACCGTGGTGTTCATCGAGCCACATCCGCGCCGCGTCCAGGCATTCCGTGACGGCCGTACCGTCATCGACACCGAACGCGCGCTGATGGTCCACCGCCTCGGCCGCCCGCTCTCCTATGTCTTCCCGTCCGACGAAATCGGCGACCTGCCAGGCGAACCGGAGCCAAACGCACCCGGTTACGTCGCGGTGCCGTGGGATGCGGTGGATGCGTGGTCGGAAGAGGGCCGCCGGCTCGTGCACTACCCGCCCAACCCCTATCACCGCGTGGACTGCCGCCCGACGCAGCGCAGGCTGCGCGTCGAGGTTGCGGGAACCACGCTGGTCGACACGTCCGACACGATCATTCTGTTCGAGACCTCGTTGGTCCCGCGGCTCTATGTCGATCCCGCGTTGGTACGCACGGATCTGTTGCAGCGCACGGAGACCACGAGTTACTGCAATTACAAGGGCTACGCGACCTATTGGTCCGCGGTTATCGGCGACGTCGTGGTGCCGGATATCGCGTGGAGCTACCCGGACCCGATGCCGGAATCGACGCAGATCAAGGGGTTCCTCAGCTTCGACGCCGCGAAAGTCGACATCGTCGCTGAACTGCCCGAGTCAACGCTTGCCGCAGGCGTTTTCGAGCAGCGCTGACCGAGACTCAGTCCGGCAGGCGGAGTTCCGGCTTGTCGAGTTCCTCGATGTTCACATCCTTGAACGTGATGACCCGGACGTGCTTGACGAACCGCGCCGGGCGGTACATGTCCCACACCCAGGCGTCGGCCATCCGCACCTCGAAGTAGATCTCGCCGTCCGCGTTGCGCGGCAGCAGCTCCACCGAGTTGGCCAGGTAGAACCGCCGCTCCGTCTCCACGACGTAGGAAAACTGCCCGACGATGTCCTTGTACTCGCGGTACAGGGAGAGCTCCATCTCGGTCTCGTACTTTTCGAGATCCTCTGCGCTCATCGGATGCGGTGTCCTCCTCGTCGTGCGGATCGATCAATCATGTCGCACTCTGCGGCATCGCCGCCATCCGGTCGCCCAGCAGGCCCGATTCCGCAGCGCTGTTGAGAACTCGGCCGCCGACGACCGAGCCGTCAACGAGCGCTCCCTGGTCGATCACCGTGTCGTCGGTACCCGCGGGGATCTGCGGCACATTGCGCCATGACCGGCGGTGCTCGCTGGTGGGCCCGAGCCTGTGCAGCGCCGCGGTGTGTACGGGGGTGTTGTAGCCCTTGTGCGCGGCGAATTCATAGCCAGGGAGCCGCCGGTCCAGCTCAACCATCATCCGGTCCCGAGTGACCTTCGCCAGGATGCTCGCGGCCGCGATGCATGCCGCGTTCGCGTCACCACCGATCACCGGGAGCGACGGCACAGGGATGCCCGGAACCCGGAATCCGTCCGTCAGCACGTAGCCGGGCACGACGCCCAGACCCGCAACCGCGCGGCGCATGCCCTCGATATTGGCGACGTGGATGCCGATCTCGTCGATCTCCCACGCCGGGATGCACACCACATGCCACGCCAAAGCCCGACGCTTGATCACCGGGAACAGCGCCTCACGGGCCTTCTCGGTGAGCTTCTTGGAATCGTCCAGGCCCGCCAGCGACGACATCGGGTTCGGCGACAATACGCACGCCGCGACCACCAGCGGTCCCGCACACGCGCCACGACCCGCCTCGTCGACTCCCGCGACCGGGCCGAGCCCACCCCGCACCAGGGCGGACTCGAGCGTCCGCAGACCCGCCGATTTGCGAATCACGGTACGAGGCGGCCACGAACCCATGCAGCGGTCCTAGTTCGACTGGATATCCGGCGAGTGAATCACGCCCATCCGGCCCGGCGGGAGGATGATGAACACGGCCTTGCCCCGGACGTTGTCCACCGGCACAGTGCCCTGAAATTCATCGCCGACGTGGTAGCGCGAGTCCGCCGAGTTGTTGCGGTTGTCGCCCATCACCCACAGGTTGCCGTCCGGCACGGTCACGGGGCCGAAGCAGCGCGGGGACTTGCGTTCGGTGGTGCAGGTCAGTTGACCCGGGACGAACGGGAAGTCGCTCTTCACGTACGGCTCGTCGAGCGGTTTCCCGTTCACCATCACTCGGCCCTGCTCATCACAGCACTCGACGGTCTGTCCGCCGGTGGCAATCACTCGCTTCACCAGATCGTTTTCGTCGGGCGGCACGACGCCGAATACGGAACCGACGTTCTGCATCGTGCGGATGACGGCATTGTCCGAGCGAATGGACTTGTAGTCGGCGCTCCAGGAGTCGGGTCCGAGGAACACCACAACATCGCCGGGCTTCGGCTCACCGAAAGCGTAGCTGAGCTTCTCGACGATGATGCGGTCCCCGGTGCACCCGGCGCAGCCGTGCAGAGTCGGCTCCATCGATTCGGACGGAATCAGATAGACGCGTGCGATGAAGGTCTGCAAGAGGAAGCTCAACAGCAGGGCCACCACGATGAGAATCGGGAGCTCTCGCCAGAAGGGCCGTTGCTTCTTCTTGGGATTGGTTTCGGGAGTTGTTTCGCTGCCTGTCGATGTATTCACCGGCGGTGCCTCGTCTGCCACAGAGACAGGTTAGCCCGGCGCCGAGGCGCCGGGCTTCACTGTGTCTTCAGTTGTCCGATGCGGGCGAATTTGCCAGCCGGACCAGGGTCAGTGGTACGACCCCGAGCGCAAAATCAGCGCTTTTCCTTGATCTTGGCAGCCTTGCCGCGCAGGTCGCGCAGGTAGTACAGCTTGGCGCGGCGGACGTCGCCACGGGTCACGAGCTCGATGTGGTCGATGTTGGGGCTGTGCACCGGGAAGGTGCGCTCCACGCCAACACCGAACGAGACCTTGCGGACCGTGAAGGTCTCACGAACGCCGCCGCCCTGACGGCGGATCACGACGCCCTTGAAGACCTGGATGCGCTCCTTCGAGCCTTCGATAACCTTCACGTGCACGTTCAACGTGTCGCCGGGGCGGAATTCCGGAATGTCGCTACGGAGCGACTGCTTGTCCAAGAAGTCCAGGGTGTTCATCGATTCCATCCTTGCGTTTCGCTCGAGCAGAGGAACCTGGCGGCGCGCGATACCGCAGCGCTCGACCGGTTCATACCCCTGATAGGTCGGTGTGCCCATCCAGGCAACCCGTCAATTGTGCCAGACGAGCCCCGGTGTAGTGAAATCGCACGTCACGGGAGCGGCCGCGCGAGGCCCGCGGGTCGCAGTGCTAGTAGTCGGCGGGCTCCGGCAACCGCTCCTCGTGCGGCGGGCGGGCGGGTACGACGATCCTGTCGAGTTCTTCCTCGGTGGCAGCCCTCGCGTGCGCGATGCTCGGTTGTCCGGCGACTATGTCCTGGACGTAGATCTTGGCGCGAATCATCGGCCGGCGCTGCCGCCTTTCCCTGCGCACCGCACGCTGCATCTTCTTCGGACGCGTGGTGTAGCGCCAGCGTGCCCAGGGCGCGCCGGGACGCCCCAGCCGGATCGAACCGACCAGCAGGATTGGGAAGATGAACAGACCGATCAGCGCCGTCCAGATCTTGCCCTTGAGGATGACGATGGCGGCGAGTGCGAGGTTCATCACACCGAACATGAGCAGAACCGCAAACTCCCACCAGGTTTCCGTGTCGCGCATCGATGCGAAGTCCACCATCTCCGCGGGGTGCAAACCCATCAACGCCAATCCCGTGACGGCGATCGCGGCAAAAACGGCGTCCACCGAGGATCGGCCCTGCTCCGCCCAGTACACGTCCTTGAGATAGAAGATCAGCGCGAACTCGTCGAGAACCAGCGCGGCGCCGATACCGAATAGTGCGGCGAGGATCGCGCCGGATTCGCTGGAGCCATCCTCATAGATCGCGATCAGCGCGCCCCCGGACACGATCATCGTCACAACACCGAAAACGACATGGTGGATGTGCTGCCCGCCGGGGGTGATATTGCCCGGCCACCACTTCACCTGAGCCCGGATCATCCGGACGCTGAAGCGGATGAACGCGAACGCGGCTATGAACCCGAGCAGGAAGCAGAACAGCGGAAGTCGGCCACGCTCGACTATCTGGTCCTGAAACCAATGCGCCATTGCCGACTCCCGCTCCGCCTGCGCCCAAGTTACCGCCCGAAGCCCGCCTTCCGGAGCGCGTCGGCCATCGAACCCGACGCCTCGGCGCGACCGCCACCGGATCGGCCACCTCCGGAGCGATCCCCGCGGCCCTGGGCCCCACCATCGCGACGGGCTCCACGCGCATCCCCGCCGGCAGGCCGGCCACCACCGGACCGGTTCGGCTGTCCACCACCGGCCGCCGGCTTGGCACTACCCACCTCGTCATCGAGCCGCAGCGTCAGCGAGATTCGCTGCCGGGCGACATCGACCTCGAGCACCTTCACCTTCACGACGTCGCCGGACTTCACGACCTCGCGCGGATCCTTGACGAAGGTGTGCGACATCGCCGACACGTGCACCAGGCCGTCCTGATGCACGCCCACGTCAACGAATGCGCCGAACGCGGCCACATTCGTGACGACACCCTCGAGCACCATCCCGGGCTGCAGGTGGGCGACCTTCTCCACACCCGCAGCGAAGGTCGCGGTCTTGAACTCCGGACGCGGGTCGCGGCCCGGCTTCTCGAGCTCGGCAATGATGTCCGTGACGGTCGGCAAACCGAACCGCTCGTCGGTGAAGTCCGCCGGACGCAGTGCCCGCAGTGCGGACGCGTTGCCGATGAGCTCCTTCACACCGATTCCGGCCGAGTCGACGATCCGTCGCACCACCGGGTACGCCTCGGGGTGCACCGAGGACGAATCCAGCGGGTCCTCGCCGTCGCCGATCCGCAGGAAGCCCGCGCACTGCTCGAACGCCTTCGGACCGAGCCGGGGCACGTCCTTGAGTCCGTTGCGATTGCGGAACGCGCCGTTCTCGTCACGGTAGGAGACGATGCTCTCCGCGAGGCCTTCCGCGATGCCGGACACCCGCGCGAGCAGCGGCACCGACGCGGTGTTCACGTCGACGCCGACCGCGTTCACGGCATCCTCGACGACGGCACCGAGCGAGCGGGCGAGCAGCGTCTCCGACACGTCGTGCTGGTACTGCCCGACGCCGATCGACTTCGGATCGATCTTCACCAGTTCGGCCAGCGGATCCTGCAGCCGGCGCGCGATCGACACCGCGCCGCGCAGTGAGACGTCCATGTCCGGCAGTTCGCGCGAGGCGTAAGCCGAGGCCGAGTACACCGAAGCACCCGCCTCCGACACCACGATCTTGCTCAGCTTCTGCCCGGTACCGATGCGTGAAATCAGCTCCGTGGCAAGCGCATCCGTCTCGCGCGAGGCGGTGCCGTTACCGATCGCGATCAGTTCGACGCCGAACCGCGCGACCAGTGCACCGAGCACCGCGAGCGACTTCTCCTTCTGATCCTGCGGCTTGTGCGGGTAGATCACTTCGGTGGCCAGGACCTTGCCGGTGCCGTCCACCACGGCGACCTTGACGCCGGTGCGGTAGCCCGGGTCCAGCCCCATCGTGGCGCGCATGCCCGCCGGCGCGGCGAGCAGCAGGTCACGCAGGTTGGCGGCAAACACGTCGACCGCGTCCTTTTCGGCCGACTGCCGCAGCCGCATCCGGATGTCGACACCGAGGCCGATGGAGAACTTGGTGCGCCACGCCCAGCGCACGGTGTCGAGCAGCCACGGATCCGCCGGACGGCCGCGATCCGCGATGCCGACACGAGCCGCGATGCGCTGCTCGTACACGGTCCGGGTACCGGGCTCCAGCTCCTCGGTGTCCGAATCGAGCGACAGCGCGAGGACCTCCTCCTTCTCCCCGCGCAGCATCGCCAGGATGCGGTGCGACGGGAGCGATTCGAAGGGCTCGGCGAATTCGAAGTAGTCGGCGAACTTCGCGCCGGCCTCTTCCTTGCCCTTGCGCACCGCCGAGCTCATTTGCCCGCGCTTCCACATGGTTTCGCGCAGCTCGCCCACCAGATCCGCGTCTTCGGCGAAGCGTTCGACCAGGATGGCGCGTGCACCGTCGAGCTGTTCGGCAGTGAACGAGGCGGGGTCTGTCGTGGGGTCGTTCAAGAGGGCGTCCGCGACCGGCTCGTGCCCGGCCTCGCGCGCGATCTGTGCCTTGGTGCGCCGCTTCGGCTTGTACGGCAGATAGATGTCTTCGAGACGGGCCTTGGTATCGGCTTCGAGGATCCGAGCGCGCAGCGTGTCGTCGAGCTTGCCCTGCGAGTCGATCGATTCCAGGATCGCGCCGCGGCGCTGGTCGAGCTCACGCAGGTAGCCCAGCCGCTCCTCCAGCTGCCGCAGCTGGGCGTCGTCGAGGCCCCCGGTCACTTCCTTCCGGTACCGGGCGATGAACGGCACCGTGGAGCCTGCATCGAGCAGGTCGACCGCGGCCTGGACTTGTCCTCCGCCGACCGCGAGTTCCGTGGCAATGCGGCTGTTCACACTCTGTAGCGCTGTCGTCACGCCGACAGACACTACCCGCGGGGTGGGACAACGCCGTGAGCGCCGTTTCGGACGGGATTCACGCGAGATTCGCCCGCGCGAACAAACTTTCTTTGCCCGCACGAACAAACTTGCTCGCGTCTGGCAGCCGTTCATGGGTGCGAAATGTGTTCTCGGGGGCGAAACTTCGTCCAGTCGAACAAGGTTTGCACCCGGGAAGGCTGGAAGCGGGTCAGTCCTCGGAGTCGAGGAGGTCCGGGCGGCGTTCGGCGGTCCGCCGCAGCGATTCCTCCCGGCGCCATGCCGCCACCTTTGCGTGATCCCCGGACAGCAGGATCGCCGGCACATCGAGGCCACGCCAACTGACCGGGCGGGTGTAGCTCGGCCCTTCGAGCAGACCCCCCAAGGCCGAGTCACTCGAGAACGAATCCTCTTGATGCGACTGCTGATTGCCCAGCACGCCCGGCATCAGCCGCACCACGGCTTCGGTCATGACGAGCACCGCTGCCTCGCCGCCGATGAGGACGTAGTCGCCGATGCTGACTTCCTCCACGCGCATCCGCCGGGCGGCGTCGTCGAAGACCCGCTGATCGATGCCCTCGTAGCGGCCGCAGGCGAACACGATGTGCTTCTCGCTCGCCCACCGCTGGGCGGTCGCCTGCGTGAACGGCACTCCGGCCGGGGTGGGGACGACCAACAGCGTTTCCTCGGTGCACACCTCGTCCAGCGCATCACCCCAGACGGTCGGCTTCATGACCATGCCGGGCCCGCCGCCGTACGGAGAATCATCGACGGCCTTGTGCACATCGTGAGTCCACCGCCGCAGATCGTGGACGTCCAGACTGATCAGCCCGCGCTCGATTGCCTTGCCCAGCAAGGCCGCTCGCAGTGGCTCGAGGTATTCGGGAAATATCGTGACGACGTCGAGGCGCATCAGACGTCCAAGAGTCCTTCGGGCGGATCGATGACGATGCCGTCGGTCAGCGATACCTCCGGCACGATCTCGGTGACGAATGGCACCAGGATCTCGCGACCGTCCTCGGCACGCACCGAGAGCAATTCCCCAGCCGCACTGTGCAGCACCTCGGAGACCGTGCCCACCGCGGTTCCGTCGGTCAGCCGAACCGGGAGACCTTCGAGTTCATGGTCGTAGAACTCGTCCGGATTGTCGCCGCGCGGCACGTCGGCGGAGTCGATGATGAACAGCACTCCGCGCAGGGCGTCGGCGGCATTGCGGTCGTCGACCCCGCGCAGAGAAACGAGCAGCCGCCCGGAATGCTCCCGGGCGGCTGACACGGTGTATTCGGTTGTCGCATCCGACTTGGGCCGGCGACCACGCAGCACGGTTCCGGCCGCGAAGCGCAGTTCGGGCTCGTCGGTGCGAACCTCGACGGCGATCTCGCCGCGGATACCGTGCGACTTGGCGACACGACCGATTACCAATTCCATCGGTCGTGTCCCCCGTCGTTCGGCAGATTCAGCGGTCCTACGAGCGCACCGCGCTCAGCGGTCGGTGTCGACGACGTCGACGCGGATACCGCGGCCACCGATACCGGTGACCAGGGTCCGCAGCGCGGTGGCGGTGCGACCGCCCCGGCCGATCACCTTGCCGAGGTCGTCCGGGTGGACGTGCACCTCGATCGTGCGGCCACGCCGCCCGGTAATCATTTCGACGCGAACGTCGTCAGGATTGGCGACGATGCCGCGAACGAGGTGTTCTACAGCGTCGGCGACAACGCTGCTCACTGCTGTGCAGCCTCGGCGCCCTCGGCGGCCTCGGTCTCGGTCGCCTCAGCGTCGGCCTTGGCGGCCTTCTTCTTCGGGGTGGTAGCGGCGGCGACCGGCTCGGCGTCGGCCTGGGCCAGCGCGGCGTTGAACAGGTCGAGCTTGCTCGGCTTCGGCTCCGCCTTCTTCAGCGTGCCCTCGGCGCCCGGCAGGCCCTTGAACTTCTGCCAGTCACCGGTGATCTCGAGCAGGCGCTGCACCGGCTCGGTCGGCTGAGCGCCAACACCCAACCAGTACTGAGCGCGCTCGGAATCGATATCGATGAGCGACGGCTCTTCCTTCGGGTGGTACTTGCCGATGGTCTCGATGGACCGGCCATCCCGGCGGGTACGCGAGTCGGCGACGACGATGCGGTACTGCGGGTTGCGGATCTTGCCGAGGCGGGTGAGCTTGATCTTGACAGCCATTTCATTCCTTCTATGGTCACGGCGCAATTCGGCAGCGCGCATGGCATGCGTGCCCGGTTTTGCGTTGATGGGTGTTGTGACCGCCGCGCGGTGCGTAACCGGAGACGGGCGAACAGCGTTCCATTGTGCCAGACGACGTACTTCTGGGCGAAATCACGGTCCTCGTGACGGCGTTGTGAAACACCCCCGTCACCGAGTTAGCCGATGCTAACCTTAGCTGGATTGTCGGCAGTTGAGCCACCTCGCGAAAGCAGACCTCACATGCTCACCGTCCCCGTATCGCCTGACCACCGCGGTTCCCCCACGTGACTGGAACGGCGACGGCGCCCACCGCGCAGGCACCGCTTGGCACCGAAGACACCCCGCGCACGGCATTCAGCCGGCTCACGATCCTCGTCGGACTTCTCGTCCTACTTGCCGCGCTCACCATGCTGAGCTTCTTCGTCGGTAGCGGTGATATCAGCGCAGCCGACACCTGGAACGCACTGTTTCACCCCACCGGCACCCTGAACGACCAGCTCATCCGCACCGAGCGGGTACCGCGCACGTTTATGGCGCTCGTCGTCGGCGCCGCCCTGGGTGTGGCCGGCGCGCTGATGCAGGCGATCACCCTCAACCCGCTCGCCGATCCCGGCATTCTCGGTGTCAACGCCGGCGCCTACTTCTTCATGGCCCTGGGCATCGTCGCGTTCGGCGTCACCTCGACCACCGGCAATATCGCCTTCGCCATGCTGGGCGCACTGATCGCCGCGGCCGCCGTCTATCTGATCGGCGCGACCGGACGGCGCGGCGCGGGCCCGGCAAAGCTGATCCTCGCCGGCGTCGCACTCAGCGCTGTGTTCAACGGCATCGCGCAGGGCATGACCCTGGTCGATCCGAAGGCGTTCGACGCGATCCGGCAGTGGCAGGTCGGCTCGCTGCAGGGCGCAAGCACCGAGGTGCTCGGCAAGATCATGCCGTTCGTCATTGCCGGAATCGTGGTGGCGCTACTGCTCGTCGCGTCGCTGAACGTGCTCGCCCTCGGTGACGATCGCGCCCGCGCGCTCGGAGCCCGAGTCGGGCTGATCCGGTCCACCGGATTCGCATCGGTGACGATCCTGTGCGGCGCCGGTACTGCCGCCGTCGGGCCGATCACGTTCCTCGGGCTGATGGTTCCGCACGCCGTCCGGATGATCGTCGGACCCGATCAGCGCTGGGTTGTGCCCGGCAGCCTGGTCGTGGCGCCGATCATCTTTCTCGCCTCGGACATGATCGGGCGCGTCATCACGCCGAGCGAACTCCCGGTGGGCATGGTCACCGCGTTCATCGGCGCGCCCGTCCTGATCTATCTGGTCCGGCGGCGCGGGGACCGATCGCTATGAGCACCGCACCCGACACAAGCACCGACCCCGACATCTGGCCGAGCCGCATCCGGTTCTTCGCGACGAAGAACCGCGGCATCAGCGTCAAGGTCGACGTCCGCACGGTGTGGGTCAGCGTGATCCTGCTCGTGGTCACGCTGCTCGTCGGGTTCTGGTCACTGTCGCTCGGCACCGACGACAGCACCCGCATGCCGCTGTCGACCGTGCTCGACGCGCTCACCGGAACCGCGTCGGCGGCCACCGAACAGATGGTGCTCGACTGGCGGATGCCGAGGGTGCTGGCCGCGATCATCGGTGGTGCGGCACTCGGGGTGAGCGGCGCGATCTTCCAGACCATGACCCGAAATCCCCTGGGCAGCCCCGACATCATCGGATTCAATGCGGGTGCCTACACCGGCGCGTTGATCGCCGGGCTCGGCCTCGGTCTCGGCTCGACAGGTTCGTCGATCGGCGCGCTGATCGGTGGCCTGCTCACCGGCGTCGCCATCTACTTCCTCGCGTTCCGCGACGGCGTCCAGGGCTATCGGCTGATCATCGTCGGCGTGGGGCTGAGCTCGATGCTTTCGGCGCTCAACGGCTACCTCCTGGTCAATGCCAACGTCGAGAACGCCGTCTCTGCCGCGTCATGGGGTGCGGGCTCGTTCGCCACCCTCGACTACGCCGACGTCGTGCCGATGCTCATCGCGGTGATCATCCTGTTTCCCGCGCTCACCGTCGTCTCCCCGAGCATGCGGCTGCTCGAGTTCGGCGACGATTCCGCGCGCAGCAAGGGCGTGCACACCCAGCGCGTGCAAATCCAACTGCTCGTCATCGGCGTCGGCCTCACGGCGTTCGTCACCGCTGTCGCAGGCCCGATCGCGTTCGTGGCGCTGATGGCCCCGCAGGTCGCCATGCGGATCGCGCGGACCCCCGGAATTCCGCTCGTCACCACCGCCGCGGTCGGTGCGACGCTGCTGGTGATCAGCGACGCGATCGCACGGACTTTGCTTGCGCCGACCCAGCTTCCGGTAGGCGTCGTGACCGCGACCATCGGCGGTGTGTACCTGCTCTGGTTGCTCATCGTCCAGGCGAGAAAGGTCTCCTCGTGACCGACGTGCCCACCGCCTCCGCGCCCGCCCGCCTCGTCGGCCGCGGGCTCGTGGTCGGCTACGACGACCACACAATCATCGATGGGCTCGACGTCGACATTCCGGACGGCTCGTTCACCGTCATCCTGGGTCCGAACGCATGCGGCAAGTCGACACTGCTGCGCGCGCTGTCCCGGCTGCTCCCGCCCACAGCGGGATCCGTCACGCTCGACGGGCGCGATGTGCACAAGATGAACGGCAAGGAATTCGCGCGTGAGATCGGCCTCCTCCCCCAATCCTCCACCGCGCCCGAAGGAATCACGGTCGTCGATCTGGTTTCGCGCGGCCGCTTCCCGTATCAGAAGCTGTTCAAGCAATGGACGGACGCGGACGAGCTGGCGGTGCGCAACGCGCTGGCCGCCACCCGGCTCACCGAACTGTCCACCCGCACAGTTGATGCTCTCTCGGGTGGCCAGCGGCAACGAGTCTGGCTGGCAATGGCATTGGCGCAGGAGACGAAGATCCTGCTGCTCGACGAGCCGACCACGTATCTCGATCTCGCGCATCAACTCGAGGTGCTGGAGATGTGCCGCAGGTTCCACAGCGAGGGGCGCACACTTGTCGCGGTCCTGCACGACCTGAACCAAGCCGCGCGCTATGCCACCCACATCGTCGCCATGCGCTCCGGGGCGATTCTGGCCGAGGGCAGCCCTGACGACGTGCTCACCGCGGAACGCGTCGAGCAGATCTTCGGAGTGCGGTGCACCGTCGTGCCCGACCCCGAAACCAATACCCCGATGGTGATTCCGGCCGCCGAGGGCGCAGTCGATTCCGCGGCATTGCCGGGCGACACCGCCACGTTGCGCGAACGTAGCAAGGGCAACGGGGCTTCCGGTGTACCGCGCACCGAGCAAGTCGAGGTTGAGGCGAAAGGAACAGAGGGATGAGAAACCCGGTCCGCGGAGCGCTTTCGGCGATGCTGTGCGCGCTCTTCCTCACGACGGCGCTTGCGGCGTGTGGTAGCGACAGCGACAGCGACAGTGCAAGCGGGCAGGTGATCGGCTCGGTCGACACCGCCTACGGCAATATCGAGGTCCGCGCGCCGGAGGAAGGCGATCCGAAGATCGTCGCGCTCGGCTGGTCGGACGGCGAGATCGCACTGTCGCTGGGCTACAAACCGGTGGCGATCTTCGACTGGCAGGGCTTCGGCGAGGAGTACAAGGGCGTCGGCCCTTGGGCGACAGAACAATTCGGCGATGTATCGCCGACCATCATGCCGGTGGGCGATGGCACGTTCAATTACGAACAGATCCTGATGATGGAGCCGGACGTCATCCTCAACGTCCGTAGCAAGCTCGACGACAAGGTGTACGAACGTCTTTCGCAGATCGCGCCGACGATCAGCGCGCCGGCGGGTACACCCGATTACGCGATCAACTGGCGCGAGCAGACGGACATCATTGCGCAGGCCTTGGGCAAGACCGCCGAGGGTGACGCGCAGGTGGCCGATACCGACGCCAAGATCACCGCCGCCAAGGAAGCCAATCCGCAGTTCGCCGGCAAGACGTTCGTCTATGGCGCGAAATTCGGCCAGGCCTACGGCGCGTACCTGCCCGGCGATTCACGCTTCGATGTCTTCGCAGAGATGGGCTTCGTACCCAATCCGCCTGTGCAGCAACTGAGCGCGAGCGGCTTTTTCGCCAACGTTCCCGTCGAGCGAGTCGCCGCGCTCGACGCGAACGTGTCCGCACTGACGACGATCTACCTGCCGATGTCCGACCTGACCGGCGATCCACTGATCAACGCGCTCCCTGTCGTCAAAGACGGCCGGGCCGTATTCCTCGACGAGAAGAGCGAAGTCAATCAGGGCCTGCAGGCGGGCACGCCACAGTCGCTCGCGGTCGCGCTGGATCAGGCTGTGCCACAGGTCCAGCAGGCGGTGGCGAAGCTGCCGCAGACGCAGTAGCCCGGCCCAGCGCACCGACAGAACTCGCGGTTCACCGAACCAAGGGCGCCAACGCCTTTCCTGCCAACTCGACGATGCCGGGCTGGTGACCGTTGGCGATCATGTTGATGATCACGCCGTCGATACCGTGCGCAAGCACTCGCTCCTGGATCTGCTTGGCCACCTCGTCCGGCGAGCCGACGAACATGCGCGTGACCCGCGGATCGAGGTTGGCGAGTTCCTCGGCACTCAGGCTGTCGACGTCGAATCCGCGTGCGCGCATGGCGTCGAGCTGGACCGCACGGGCTTTGTCGCCATCCTCGTCCAGGATCACCGTCGCGAGGTAGCTCGTCTCGATGTGCTCTCGCCCGACCTCTTTGAGCCGTTCGTCGAGCGCGGCACGCTTGCGGGGTATCTCGTCGAGACCGCAGATGATGTTGAGGTGCTGGGCGTAGCGGGCCGCGAGCCCGAACGACTTCTTCTCGCCGCTGCCGCCGATGAGGATCGGCAGATCATCGCGGAATCGTGGTTCGTTCATTGCGTTCTCGGTGCGGTACCACTTGCCCTCGAAGGTGGGGCGCTGTCCGCGCAGCATCGGATCGATGATCTGCAGCGCCTCGTCGAGCCGCTCGAATCGGTCGGTGAAGGTGCCGAATTCGTAGCCGAGTTGGTTGTGCTCGAGCTCGAACCAGCCTGCGCCGATGCCGAGGACCGCACGTCCACCACTCACTACGTCCAGCGTTGTGACGGTCTTGGCCAGCATGGCCGGGTTGCGATAGGTGTTGCCGGTGACCAGCGTCGACAGCTGGATCCGCTCCGTGGCCGTGGCGATGCCCGCCAGCGCCGTGTAGGACTCGAGCATCGGTTGGTCGGGAGTTCCGATGCCGGGCAGTTGGTAGAAGTGGTCCATCACGAGAACCGCATCGAAACCGGCGGATTCGGCCTCGCGGGCCTGAGCGAGCACCGTGGGGAACAGCTCGCTCACCGGGGTGCCGTAACTGAAGTTCGGGATCTGATATCCGAGTCGAATGCTCACGTGAATCGACCGTACGCCGCTAACGCACGCTGTGAACGGAAGATTTGTTGCGTTAGACGGAGCGAACGCTTCCGTTCACTCCGCACGAAGGAACGACGGGACGTTCACTTCATTGACGGATCAGTGCACCCGACCGCGCAACACCACAAGGTCCGGCGCAGACAGCACGTCGGGCCCGGTCCGTGGATCCTCGCGGTAGACCAGCAGATCCGCCGGCGCACCGTGCTCGATCCCGGGCCGCCCGAGCCAGCTGCGCGCGGTCCAGCTCGCGGCCCCGAGCGCCTCGGTCGGTGAGAGACCGGCCGTGGCAAGTGCGGCCACCTCGTCGGCGATCCGGCCGTGCACGATAGAACCGCCCGCATCGGTGCCCGCGTAGATCGGCACTCCCGCATCGTGGGCGTTGGCCACCGTGCGCGTCACGCGTGCGTGCAGGTCGAGCATGTGCCGTTGATAGGCCGGGAACTTGTCCGCGCCGGCCGCGATCGAAGGGAACGTCTCGATGTTGATCAGCGTCGGCAC